>NZ_JBHUYJ010000060.1:0-48386 GCF_042668715.1 Streptomyces sp. NPDC057271 | reverse complement strand
GGCCCCCTACCCGGGGGGGGGGGGGTCGCCCCCCTCCACGTCCCGGGTTCCGCGCTACGCGCGGTAGATCGCCTCGATCTCGTCCGCGAAGTCCTTCGCCACCACGTTCCGCTTCAGCTTCAGCGACGGCGTGATGTGGCCCGCCTCCTCCGTGAACTGGGACGGCAGGACGCGGAACTTCCGGACCGACTCGGCCTTGGACACCGCCGCGTTGCCGTCGTCCACCGCCCGCTGGACCTCGGCGAGCAGGTCGGCGTCGTCACGCAGCGACGCGGCCGTCGCGTCCGCGGGCTTGCCGTGCTCGGCCGCCCAGCGGCCCAGGAACTCCTCGTCCAGGGTGACGAGCGCGCCCACGAACGGGCGCCCGTCGCCGACCACCATGCACTCCGCGACCAGCGCGTGCGCCCGGATCCGGTCCTCGATGACCGCCGGGGCGACGTTCTTGCCGCCCGCCGTCACCAGGATCTCCTTCTTCCGGCCGGTGATCGCGAGGTAGCCGTCCTCGTCGAGGGTGCCGATGTCGCCCGTGTGGAACCAGCCGTCCGCGAGCGCCTCGGCCGTCGCCGTCTCGTTCTGCCAGTAGCCCGAGAAGATGTGCTCGCCGTGCAGCAGCACCTCGCCGTCGTCGGCGATCCGCACCACCGAACCCGGCAGCGGCTGCCCGACCGTGCCGATCTTCTGCCGGTCCCACGGGTTGAACGCGGTCGCCGCGCACGACTCCGTCAGGCCGTAGCCCTCCAGGACCGTGAAGCCGATCCCGCGGAAGAAGTGGCCGAGCCGCTCGCCCAGCGGCGCGCCGCCCGAGATCGCGTACTCGCCGCGCCCGCCGAGCACCGCCCGCAGCTTGGAGAAGACCAGCTTGTCGAAGACCTTGTGCTTGAGCCGCAGGCCGAGGGACGGGCCCTGGGGCGTGCCGATCGCCCGGCTGTACGCGATCGCCGTGTGCGCCGCCTTGTCGAAGATCTTGCCCTTGCCGTCGGCCTGGGCCTTCGCCCGCGCCGAGTTGTAGACCTTCTCGAAGACACGCGGCACACCGAGGATCAGCGTCGGCCGGAAGGACGCCAGCTCGTCCGTGAGGTTCTTGATGTCCGGAACGCAGCCCAGCTTGATCGGCGCCATCACCGACGCGACCTCGACAAGGCGCCCGAAGACGTGCGCGGCCGGCAGGAACAGCAGGACCGAGCACTCGCCGGTGCGGAAGAGCGGCTTCAGGCGCTCCACCACGTTGCCGCACTCGGCGAAGAACGCCCGGTGCGTCAGCACACAGCCCTTGGGGCGGCCCGTGGTGCCCGAGGTGTAGACGATCGTCGCCGGATCGTCGGCGTGCGCGGTCGACATCCGCTGGTCGAGGAGTTCGTCGGAGATGTCCGCGCCGGTCGCCGTGAGCCGCGCTACGGCGTCCTCCTCGATCTGCCAGAGGCCCTTGAGGGCCGGCAGGTTCGCCCGTACCGACTCCACCGACTCCTGGTGGGCCGCCGATTCGACGAGGGCGAGCGAGGCGCCCGAGTCGCCGAGGATCCACTGGATCTGCTCCGGCGAGCTGGTCTCGTACACCGGCACGGTCACCGCGCCCGCGCTCCAGATCGCGAAGTCGAGGAGCACCCACTCGTAGCGCGTTCTGGACAGCAGGGCCACGCGGTCGCCCGGCTCGACGCCGGCGGCGATCAGGCCCTTCGCGGCCCCGCGGACCTCGGCGAGGAACTGCTTGGCGGTGACGTCCGTCCAGACGCCGGCCACCTTGCGTCCCATCACGGCGGTGTCTGGGTGCTGAGTGGCGTTGCGGCGGATGAGATCCGTCAGGTTGCCGTCCGAGGGGACCTCGTACAGGGCCGGAAGGCTGAACTCGCGCAAGACTGCTGCTCCTCATCGGGCGCCGGCGCCACGGCTCTGTGTGAATGCACCGGTGCGGTCCAAGATCGGGCAGGTGCTCAGTGGGGTGAGCACAACTGGACTGCCCGGACGTTACCCATCAGTACTGGGTTCCCGATAGGGGGTCCTGACCAGATGTTCCATGCGTCACACAGCTGTGGCGATGCTTCGCGCACAGTAGTCCACAGCTTTGACGACTCGGAAGTAACCGCAGGTCCGGCGCCCTACGCTGACCGCATGAGGATCAACGTGGTCAGCGACGTACACGGGAACAGCGGGGCCCTCGCCAAGGCGGGGCAGGGCGCGGACGCCCTGGTCTGTCTCGGTGACCTGGTGCTCTTCCTCGACTACGCCGACCACAGCCGGGGCATCTTCCCGGACCTCTTCGGCGTCGAGAACGCCGACAGAATCGTCGAGCTGCGCACCGCCCGGCGCTTCGACGAGGCGCGTGACCTGGGACGACGCCTGTGGTCCGAGCTCGCCGTCGACCGCGACACCGCGATCGAGTCCGCGGTGCGCCACCAGTACGAAGAGCTCTTCGCCTCCTTCCCGACCCCGACGTACGCGACCTACGGCAACGTCGACATCCCCGGGCTGTGGCGCGAGTACGCCCGCCCCGGAACGACGGTCCTGGACGGTGAGCGGGTCGAGCTCGACGGACTGGTCTTCGGCTTCGTCGGCGGCGGACTGCGGACGGCGATGCGGACGCCGTACGAGATCTCCGACGAGGAGTACGCGGCGAAGGTCGAGGCACTCGGCGAGGTCGACGTGCTGTGCAGCCACATCCCGCCGGACGTGCCGGAGCTGACGTACGACACGGTGCCGCGGCGCTTCGAGCGCGGCAGCCGGGCGCTGCTGGACGCGATCCGGCGCACCCGGCCGCGGTACGCGCTCTTCGGCCACGTCCACCAGCCACTGGTGCGGCGGATGCGGGTCGGGAGCACGGAATGCGTGAACGTCGGCCACTTCGCGGCGACGGGCAGGCCGTGGACGCTGGAGTGGTGACGGGCGTTCGGTGACGGCGCGATAGCCTTCGGTCGGCACGTTCGTGCCCTTACGACTTCCGCCGGACCGCACAGTGGAGGAGCCACCACGATGGCCGAACACACCAGCTCGAGCATCACCATCGAGGCGGCGCCGGCTGACGTCATGAGCGTCATCGCCGACTTCGCGCGCTACCCCGAGTGGACGGGCGAGGTGAAGGAGGCCGAGGTCCTGGAGAAGGACGCGGCCGGCCGCGCGGAGAAGGTCCGGCTGCTGCTCGACGCGGGCGCGATCAAGGACGACCACACCCTGGCCTACACCTGGACCGGCGACGACGAGGTCTCCTGGACGCTGGTCAGGTCCCAGATGCTCCGCGCGCTCGACGGCTCCTACCGGCTGGCGCCGGCGGGCGGCGGAACGCGGACCGAGGTGACGTACCAGCTGACGGTGGACGTGAAGATCCCGATGCTGGGGATGATCAAGCGCAAGGCGGAGAAGGTCATCATCGACCGGGCGCTGGCGGGCCTGAAGAAGCGAGTCGAATCGGGCGCGTAACCCCTCCCGCGGCGGGGCGCGCCCTCGCCCGTCGTGGGCAGTCCTCCCGCCGGGGCCGGGCCCCGGCCCCGGCGGAACGACTGCCCGCAACCGGGGCCGGTTCGTACCGGTAACGTTCCGCCGTATGGGGATCTTGCTTGTCACCGGGGCCGGCGGCGCCGGGCGGACCACCGTCGCCACCGCGGCCGCGCTCGCCGAGGTGCACGCCGGGCGTCGCGTTCTGCTCGTCTCGGGAGACGTCGACGACGGGATCGGGGTGGACGTCCTCCGTCCCACCCCCGCCGCCGACTTCCGGCGCGAGTTCCTCGCCCTCCAGGAGCGCTCCACCACCGCCCTCGACCTCCTCGGCGCCACGCCCTTCGAGGACGCCGAGCTCACCGAGCTCCCCGGCAGCGCCTCCTTCGCCCTCCTCCGCGCCCTGCGCGACGCCGCCGCCCAGGACCGGGACCTCGTCGTCGTCGACCTGCCCCCGCTCCCGGACGCCCTCGCCCTCCTCGCCCTGCCCGAGCAGCTGCGCCGCTACCTCCGCCGCCTCCTGCCGCCCGAACGGCAGGCCGCCCGCGCCCTGCGCCCCATGCTGGCCCAGCTCGCCGGCGTCCCCATGCCCGCGCAGTGGCTCTACGAGACGACCGCCCGCTGGGAGGCCGAGCTCGCCGCCGTCCAGGCCGTCGTCGACGCCCCCACCACCGGCGTCCGCCTCGTCGTCGAGCCGGGGCCCGCCGCCGCCGACACCCTGCGCACCGCCCGCCTCGGGCTCGCGCTCCACGGCCTCACCCTCGACGCCGTCGTCGCCAACAAGCTGCTCCCCGACGAGTCGGCCGACCCCTGGTTCGCCGCGCTGACCGCCCAGCAGCACGAGCACCTGGCCCGGCTCCGTACCGGACACGACGGAGTCGTCCACGCGCTCCCGCACCTCGGCCGGGACCCTCGCGGCCCCGAGGACCTCGCCCTGCTCGCGGTCGACGCCAAGCCCGCCGCGGCACCCGAGTGGGCCGTCGAGGACCGCCGTGCCGAGGACGGCATCCTGGTCTGGCGCATCCCGCTGCCCGGCGCCGTCAAGGAGGAGCTGTCCCTCGTCCGCCGGGGCGACGAACTCCTCCTCGCCGTCGGGCCGTTCCGCCGCCACGTCCCGCTGCCGTCCGCCCTCCGCCGCTGCACGGTCGCCGGCGCCGGGCTGGTCGACGGCGACCTCCGGATCAGGTTCACCCCGGACGCCGGTCTCTGGCCGAAGCGGCCGTAGCGCCGTGGCGGCCGTGGCGGCCGTGGCGCTCAGGACACCGTGGCGGCCGTGGCGGCCGTGGCGCTCAGGACGCAGTGGCCCCCGAGACCCCCGACGCCGTGTACCGTCGACGGTATAAGCCGTAAGGAGTACGCCATGAGCGATTCGGATGCCTGGGCCAAGGCGTGCGCCGAGGACCTGGAGGCCGAGAAGGCCCGCCGCCGCGCCGCGGCCGGCCAGGAGCCCGGCTCGGCCACCGAGGAGTTCCGCAAGCTCTTCGAGGCTGTCGCCGAGAAGGTCTCCACACTGCGCAGCCCGCTGATGGGCATGGCCGCACAGGGAACGGTGCAGCAGTTCGTCAACCAGGCGAAGGCCGCCGTCGAGCCGATCATCGAGCGCAACCCGCAGGTCTTCGACCACCTCGCCGCGGCCGGCAACGAGCTGCTCGCCGCGTACCGCTCGGCGGTCGAGAACCACGAGACGCGCTGGACGCGCGAGGAGCCGGACGACCCCCGCAGGGAAGCCCCGGCCGAGCGGCCCGAGGACGCGAAGAGAGACGACGAGGGGCCCGGAACCGGGCAGCACATCGACCTGGACTGATCAGGACGGTCGGCCCCCTCGGGTACGGTTGGCCTTAGCGGGGCTCGACCGAAAACTGAGGGACACATGGGACTCACCATCGGCGTCGACATCGGCGGCACGAAGATCGCGGCCGGCGTGGTCGACGAGGAGGGCAACATCCTCGACACGCACAAGGTGCCCACCCCGCCGACCCCCGAAGGCATCGTCGACGCGATCTGCGCCGCTGTCTCCGAGGCCGGCAAGGGCCACCAGATCGAGGCTGTGGGCATCGGTGCCGCGGGCTACGTCGACGACAAGCGCGCCACCGTCCTCTTCGCGCCGAACATCGACTGGCGGCACGAGCCGCTGAAGGACAAGGTCGAGCAGCGGGTCGGTCTGCCGGTCGTCGTCGAGAACGACGCGAACGCGGCCGCCTGGGGCGAGTACAAGTTCGGCGCGGGCAAGGGTCACGAGGACGTCATCTGCATCACGCTGGGCACCGGCCTCGGCGGCGGCATCATCATCGGCAACAAGCTGCGCCGCGGACGCTTCGGCGTGGCGGCGGAGTTCGGCCACATCCGGGTCGTCCCGGACGGTCTGCTCTGCGGCTGCGGCAGCCAGGGCTGCTGGGAGCAGTACGCCTCCGGGCGCGCGCTCGTCCGGTACGCCAAGCAGCGGGCCAACGCCACCCCCGAGCGCGCCCAGATCCTCCTCGGCCTCGGCGACGGCACCTCCGGGGGCATCGAGGGGAAGCACATCAGTCAGGCCGCCCGCGCCGGCGACCCGGTGGCCGTGGACTCCTTCCGTGAGCTGGCCCGCTGGGCCGGCGCCGGCCTCGCCGACCTCGCCTCGCTCTTCGACCCGTCCGCCTTCATCGTCGGCGGCGGCGTCTCCGACGAGGGCGAGCTGGTCCTCGACCCGATCCGCAAGTCCTTCCGGCGCTGGCTGATCGGCGGCCAGTGGCGCCCGCACGCCCAGGTCCTCGCCGCCCAGCTCGGCGGCAAGGCCGGCCTGGTCGGCGCGGCCGACCTGGCCCGCCAGGGCTAGCTTTCCCAGCACACCGACACCCGCCCGCCGCGTCCTCTGGGGACCGGCGGGCGGGTGTCGTATGTTGCTCGGCATGGCGATCACCCCGTTGCCCAACTCCCGTACCGAGGCGGACGGTTCGGCTGTCCTCCGGGTCCTCTCCTACAACGTCCGCTCGATGCGGGACGACGAGGAGGCCCTCGCCCGGGTCATCCGGGCCTGCGCGCCCGACCTCGTCTTCGTCCAGGAGGCACCGCGGTTCTTCCGCTGGCGCAAGCACGCCGCCCGGCTCGCCGCCAAGAGCGAACTCGTCATGCTCAGCGGTGGCGCGACGGCCGCCGGGCCGCTGCTGATGTGCTCGCTGCGGGCGACCGTGGAGCGCACGGAGGACGTGCTGCTGCCGCTCACCCCCGGCCTGCACCGGCGCGGCTTCGCCACCGCCGTCGTACGGTTCGCGGGCGCCCGGGTCGGCCTGATCAGCTGCCATCTGAGCCTGCGGGGCGAGGAACGGTACGCCCAGGCCGGGATGCTCCTGGACCGGGTGGCCGCCATGGACGCCCCGCACGCGATCGTGGCCGGAGACCTCAACGAGCGCCCCGGCGGCCGGAGTTTCACCCGGCTCGCGAAGGAACTCCAGGACGGCTGGGCGGTCAGCCCCTGGGGCGGCGAGTACACGTCGACGCCCGTCGACCCGCATCAGCGCATCGACGCGATCCTGGCCACGCCGGGGGTGGAGTTCCTGGGCTGCGGCGTACCGCAGGACCTCGATCCGGCGGACCTGCGGGCGGCCACGGACCACCTCCCGGTCCTGGCCGCCGTACGGATCCCGGCCTCCTGACCCCCGCCGGGCAGGCGTCCGCGGAACGGGACCGGCGACGTGAAGGCCCCCGCCGGACCGAGGCGGGGGCCGTACGCGAGGGTGCGCGCCGTCACACCACCGCGCCGCGGCCCGGGTCGTCGAAGCCGTCGTCCTCGTCGTCGTGCCGCATCCGGGCGACCAGCGTCGCGAAGCCGCCCAGGAAGCCGCCCACGCACACCGTGGTGAGCCACCACGTCATGTCCCACCGGAGCAGCACGGCGAGGAGCATGAGGACCGGGCCGCCGACGACTCCCAGCCACGCGAACTTCGTCGTCGCGTCCGCCTCCGGCAGCGGCGGCGGCTCCGGCGGGACGAAGTGCCCCTCGCCGTCGTCGTCGCCCCTCTTCCCCGCCTTCCTGCCGCCCTCACCGGCGCCCTCCGCGGCGGCCTCGGCGTCCGGGTCCGCTAGCTCGTAGTCGCGGGGACCGCCGCCGGCCACGCCCACCCCGGGCGCGAAGACGATCGAGCTGCCGAGCGCGGGCTTGGCCGGCCCTTCGGTGTCGCCGTCCCCGTCGTCGTCCTCGTCCTCGTCGTCGTCCTCGTCGTCGTCGTCCTCGTCGGCGTCCGCCTCGCCGTCCGCGTCACCCTCGTCCTGGCCCTCCACCGGCTCCGGGAGCGCCAGATCCTCCACCGACCGGAACGGCCTCGCCCCCGGAGGGTCCGCCGGCTCCTCGCCGTACCCCGCGACGATCGCGGCCCAGGCCGCCTCCTCGTCGATGGGCTGCGGGTCGCCGCGCTCCCCGTCCTGCTGCTCAGCCACCGCTCGTGCTCCCCTTCTCGCCGGCCATGTCCGGAGCGAGCCGACCCACGAAGGCCAGGCTCTCCTCGAAAATCCGCTCCGCGTCATGGTCCAACGTCGCCACGTGGTAGCTCTGTTCCAGCAGGATCTCCGTCACGTCCGTCGAGGAGATCCGGCTCAGGATCCGCGCCGTGTCGGCGGGCGGCACCACATGGTCCTGCGGGCTGTGCAGGATCACCACCGGCTGCGTGACCTGGGGAAGCTCCGCGTCCACCGTCAGGAAGAACCGGCGCAGGGAGTACGCCGCGTGCAGCGGCACCCGGTCGTATCCGAGCTCCGCCACGCCCTCCTTGGCGATGTCGCTCGCGATGCCGTTCGTCGAGCGGACGAAGTGGCGGACGACCGGCAGCGCGTGCGCCGCCACGCCGTGCACCTTGTTGCCCGGGTTCACCAGGACCACACCCCGCACCGCGTCCCCGTGCTTGACCGCGAGGCGCAGCGCCAGCGCCCCGCCCATGGAGAGGCCGAAGACGAAGACCTGCTCGCAGCTTGCCAGCAGCTCGCGCAGCTCCCGGTCCACCTCCGCGTACCAGTCGTGCCAGGTGGTGAGCTGCATGTCCTCCCACCGGGTGCCGTGACCGGGCAGCAGTGGCACCGACACCGTCAGTCCGCGCTCGGCCAGGTACTCGGCCCAGGGGCGCATCGACTGCGGGGAACCGGTGAATCCGTGACAGAGAAGGACACCGACCTTGCCGCCCTCGTGGCGGTACGGCTCGGCTCCAGGAAGGACCGGCACCGGGGTCTCCTGTTCGGGGGTTTCGGCTTCGAGGAGGACGAGGCTTCGACGAAGCGACGACAAAAGGGGAAGGCCTTCACGGTACGCGACCGGGCCGACACCGACCAGGTCCGTATCCACGAAGGTGTCCCGCTCACGGCCGCACCCGCGCGGGCAGGCGGGAAAAGGCGGGATAAGGTCTGTCCGACGGCACACGGAAGGTACTCGAGTTGATCTACGGCGCAATGAAGTTCTCCATCGGAGGGTCACTGAAGCTCGCCTTCAGGCCGTGGGTGGAGGGCCTCGAGAACATTCCCGCCGAGGGGCCGGCGATCCTCGCGAGCAACCATCTCTCCTTCTCCGACTCCTTCTTCCTGCCCGCCGTCCTCGATCGCAAGGTCACCTTCATCGCCAAGGCCGAGTACTTCACCTCGCCCGGAGTGAAGGGCAAGCTCACCGCCGCCTTCTTCAAGGGTGTCGGCCAGCTCCCCGTGGACCGCTCCGGCGCACGCGGCGCGGGCGAGGCGGCGATCAAGGCCGGCATCGAGGTCATCGAGAAGGGCGGGCTCTTCGGCATCTACCCCGAGGGCACCCGCTCGCCCGACGGCCGGCTCTACCGGGGCAAGCCCGGCGGCCTCGCGCGCGTGGCGCTGGCCACCGGAGCGCCGGTCATCCCGGTCGCCATGATCGACACCGAGAAGATCCAGCCGCCCGGCAAGGTCGTCCCCAAACTGATGCGCCCGGGGATCCGGATCGGCAAGCCGCTCGACTTCAGCCGCTACCACGGCATGGAGGGCGACCGCTTCATCCTCCGCTCGGTGACCGACGAGGTCATGTACGAGATCATGAAGCTGTCCGGCCAGGAGTACGTCGACATCTACGCGACCGCCGCCAAGCGTCAGATCGCGGAGGCCGAGAAGGCCGCCAAGGAGGCCGTCAAGGCCGAGATCGCGGCACGGGAAGAGTCCGGCGCCTGATCCTCGTCGAAGGGGCGCCCGGGGGGTGGGGGAGATGGCCAAGCGCGAGCGTGTCGTGCGGATGTCGGTCGAGCAGCCGTTGTGGCGCGCGCTCACCGCGTACCGCGTCGGAACGATGGTCTACGCCGTTCTGATCTTCGTCTTCGCCCGGGACCGCTACGAGCGGCCCTGGGTGGCCGTCGCCTTCCTCGCCGTCATGTGCGTCTGGACGCTGGCCACCCTGCCCAAGGTGGCGAACGCGGTCAGCTGTACCAAGCGCTTCCTGATCGCCGATCTCACCGTCGCGCTGACCGGCATCCTGCTCACCCCGCTCGCGGACCAGCACGCCCAGTCGGTCGACGGGCCCACCCTGCCGACGATATGGACCGCCGGGGCCGTCCTCGCGTATGCGATCAAGGGCGGCTGGCGCTGGGCCGGCTTCGCCTCCTCGCTGGTTGCCGTCGCCAACATCATCGAGCGTGCCCACCCCAGCCGGGACACCCTCCACAACGTCCTGCTGGTGTGGGTGGCGTCCATCGCCATCGGTTACGTCGTCGAGGTCGCCCGCGCCTCCGAGCGCACCCTTGCCCGCGCCCTGGAGATCGAGGCCGCGACCCGGGAGCGGGAGCGCCTCGCCCGGGACATCCACGACAGCGTCCTCCAGGTCCTGGCGATGGTGCAGCGGCGCGGTACGGCGCTCGGTGGCGAGGCCGCCGAGCTGGGCCGGATGGCGGGCGAGCAGGAGATCGCCCTGCGCACCCTGGTCGCCGGCGGGCTGAACCGGCCGTCGCTGGTCTCGGAGGACGAGTCCGAAGGGGCGGTGGTCCGCGTCGTCGAGGAGCCGGACGACGACGCCCCGGTCGATCTGCGCGCCCTGCTCGTCCCGCGCGCCGGGGCGAAGGTCACGCTCTCGGACCCGGGCGCCCCGGTCATGCTGCCGCCGGCCGCCGGCCGGGAGCTGGCCGCCGCCGTCGGCGCCGCCCTGGACAACGTCCGGGTGCACGCGGGCGAGGACGCGCGGGCGTGGATCCTGGTCGAGGACTGGCCGGACGAGGTGATCGTCACGGTACGGGACGACGGGCCCGGCATCCCGGAGGGACGGCTCGCACAGGCGGAGGGCGAGGGACGGATGGGCGTCGCGCTCTCCATCCGCGGCAGACTGCGCGACCTGGGCGGCACGGCCGAGCTGATCTCGGTACCGGGCCAGGGCACGGAAGTGGAACTGAAGGTCCCGAGGGGCACACGCCCGACGGACACACGGGGGAAGGCGGGAACGAGATGAGCGAGCAGCAGATCAAGGTGATGGTCGTCGACGACCATCCGATGTGGCGGGACGCGGTCGCCCGCGACCTGGCCGAGGCCGGGTTCGACGTGGTGGCCACCGCGGGCGACGGCGAGCAGGCCGTGCGGCGCGCCGGGGCGGTGAGCCCGGACGTGCTCGTCCTCGACCTCAACCTGCCCGCCAAGCCCGGGGTCCAGGTCTGCAAGGAGCTGGTCGGCGCCATGCCCGCGCTGCGGGTCCTGGTGCTCTCCGCGAGCGGCGAGCACGCCGACGTACTGGAGGCGGTCAAGTCCGGCGCCACGGGCTATCTGCTGAAGTCGGCCAGTACGGCCGAGCTGATCGACGCGGTACGCCGTACGGCGGCCGGCGAACCCGTCTTCACCCCCGGACTCGCGGGTCTCGTCCTCGGCGAGTACCGCAGGCTCGCCTCCGAGCCCGCTCCGGCCGCCGGCGCGGACGAGCCGAGGGCGCCCGAACTGACCGAGCGTGAGACGGAGGTCCTGCGGCTCGTGGCCAAGGGCCTGAGCTACAAGCAGATCGCCGAGCGTCTGGTGATCTCGCACCGGACCGTGCAGAACCACGTCCAGAACACGCTCGGCAAGCTCCAGCTGCACAACCGGGTGGAGCTTGTCCGGTACGCGATCGAGCGCGGTCTCGACGACGCCTGAGGCCGTCGCCGAGGCCCTGTCGCCGCCGCGCCCGAGCGCCCGGGTGCGGAGCCGTACGCCCGTACGGCGCAGGACAATTCACTCTCCGTGCCGTGCCGAAGTGACTCAGGTCACTACTAGCGTGGGTCGCGCATCCCGTCCGCACGGCGAAGGAGAGGTCCATGCGCGTCGGCGTACTGACCGGAGGCGGCGACTGCCCCGGTCTCAACGCGGTCATCCGCGCCATCGTCCGCAAGGGCGTCCAGGAGTACGACTACGAGTTCACCGGCTTCCGCGACGGCTGGCGCGGCCCCCTGGAAGGCGTCGCCGTACCGCTCGGCATCCCCAGCGTCCGGGGCATCCTGCCGCGCGGCGGCACGATCCTCGGCTCCTCCCGCACCAATCCGCTCACCGCCGAGAACGGCATCCGCCGGATCAAGGAGAACCTCGCCAAGTACGAGATCGACGCGCTGATCGCGATCGGCGGCGAGGACACCCTCGGCGCGGCCGCCCGGCTCGTCGACGAGTACGGCGTCCGCTGCGTCGGCGTCCCGAAGACGATCGACAACGACCTGTCCGCCACCGACTACACCTTCGGCTTCGACACGGCCGTCGGTATCGCCACCGAGGCGATCGACCGGCTGCACACCACCGCCGAGTCCCACATGCGGGTCCTGGTGGTCGAGGTGATGGGCCGCCACGCCGGCTGGATCGCGCTGCACTCCGGGCTCGCGGGCGGCGCCAACGTCATCCTCATCCCCGAGCAGCGCTTCGACCTCGACCAGGTCTGCGCCTGGGTCACCTCCCGCTTCAGGGCGACCTACGCCCCGATCGTGGTCGTCGCCGAGGGTGCGATGCCCCGGGACGGCGACATGGTCCTCAAGGACGGCACGCTCGACGCCTACGGACACGTCCGGCTCTCCGGCGTGGGCGAGTGGCTCGCCAAGGAGATCGAGAAGCGGACCGGCCACGAGGCCAGGACCACCGTCCTCGGGCACGTGCAGCGTGGCGGCACGCCCAGCGCCTTCGACCGCTGGCTCGCCACCCGGTTCGGCCTGCACGCCGTCGACGCGGTCCGCGACGGGGCCTGGGGGCAGATGGTCGCGCTGCGCGGCACCGACATCGTCCGCGTCCCCATCTCCGAGGCCACCGCGCGGCTGAAGACGGTCGATCCGGCGCTGTACACGGAGGTGGGCGTCTTCTTCGGCTGAGCCGCGCGGCGCCGGTGGGGCCGGTCGGTGTTCCAGCCGGTCGGCCGTCCCGGCCTGCGGCGCGGACCGCTCCAGGAGCCGTATATTCGCCGGTACCCGACAACTCCGGCCGAACCCCGGGAGGGGATCCGTGGACATCCTGGCATTCGGTGTGCAGGCCGACGAGAAGCCGCTGATGGAGAAGGCCTTCGCGGGACTCCACGACATCCGCTGCCTGGACGTGTTCCTCACCGAGGCCACCGCCCGCATCGCGGCCGGCCACGAGATCATCTCGACGAGCGTCAACGCCGACCTCGGCCCAGATGTCCTGCACACCCTCGCCGCCGGCGGCACGAAGCTCATCGCCCAGCGCTCCACCGGCTTCAACAACATCGACCTCGGCGTCGCGGAGCGCCTTGGCCTGACCGTCGCCCGGGTGTCGTACTACTCCCCGTACTCCGTCGCCGAGTTCGCCTGGACCCTGGCCATGGCCGTCAACCGGCGGATCGTGCGCGCCTCCAACCGGACCCGCGACTTCGACTTCCGGCTCGACGGACTGATGGGCCGCGACCTGCGCGGCCGCACGGTCGGCGTCCTCGGCACCGGGAAGATCGGCGAGGCGTTCACCCGGATCGCCCACGGCTTCGGCATGCGCCTCCTCGGCTGGGACGTCGCCGAGAACCCCGCCTGCCTCGAACTCGGCATGAAGTACGTCGAGAAGGAGCGGCTCCTCGCCGAGTCCGACCTCGTCAGCCTGCACGTGCCGCTGCTCCCCGCGACCCTGCGCCTCCTCGACGCCACCGCGCTCAGGACGATGAAGGACGACGCCATCCTCGTCAACTCCAGCCGCGGCGGGCTCATCGACACCGAGGCGCTGGTGGCCGAGCTCCGCGCCGGCCGGTTCACCGGCGTGGGACTCGACGTGTACGAGGCGGAGGCCGGGCTCTTCTTCCTCGACAGGTCGCTGGAGGTCGTCGCGGACGACACCCTGGCCCGCCTGGTGACCTTCCCGAACGTGGTGGTCACCTCGCACCAGGCGTACTACACGGTCGACGCGGTCGGCCAGATCATCGACACGACCGTCCAGAACGTCCTCGACTACACCGCGGGGCGGCGCAGCGAGAACGTCCTGGTCCCGGCCGGCTCCTAGACCAGCACCCCGGCGAGCAGGGACGCCGTCACCGCCGCCCCCTCCATCGTCAGCACCGACTCCGGGTGGAACTGGACGCCCGCGAAGCCGGGGCCGCGCAGTGCGTGGACCTCGTCCGTCTCCCTGTCCCGGCTCACCTCGATACGGTGCAGGGCCAGTTCGGTGGCGGTCCGGTCGTCGCAGCGGGCCGTGAAGCTGTTGTAGAAGCCGACCGTCTGCTCCTGCCCGAAGAGATCGATCCGCACCTGCGCCCCCTGGAACGGGGTGCGCTTGCGGACGATCTCCAGGCCCAGCTCGGCCGCGATCAGCTCATGGCCGAGGCAGACGCCCAGGAGGCAGGGGCGGCCCGAAGGGCCTCGATGTGGGGTGGTGGCCGGGCGACGGGCGGGCCCGTGCCGGTGGTCCCGTACGAGATCGGCCGTGAGCCCGCGCAGGAAACGCATCTTCGGATCGGCCGCGTCCGACGGATCCCCCGGCCCGGGGCCGAGCACCACCGGACCCCGGTGGGCGAGCGCGAGGTCCCGCACCCCCGGCTCGTCGTAGCGGACCACGGAGACCTCCAGGCCGGACGAGCGCAGCAGATGCGCGAGCATCGCGGTGAAGGTGTCCTCGGCGTCGATCACCAGCGCGTGGCCGGTCAGCTCGGCCGAGCTCCCCCAAGCTCTCAGCTCCGTTCGAGCAGGGGGGTCCCCCACCTGCATCCGCAGCCAGAACGGAGCCAGGCCGGCCCTTCGGGCGTCCAGCGCCGCCCGGACCCGCGGATCGTCCGCGAGCCGCGGGACGACCGGTGACTCGTCACGCGGCCGGCCCTCCCGCACCCCCAGCGCGGCGAGCACGCCCGCCGCCTTGGCGTGCGTCTCGGCGACCTCGCCCGCCGGGTCGGAGTGCCGTACCAGGGTCGCGCCCACCGGCACCCGCAGCCGCCCGTCCCCGGAGATGTCGGCGGTCCGGATGAGGATGGGGGAGTCCAGGGTCTGCGCCCCGCCCTCGTCGGTGCCCAGCAGGGCCAGGGCGCCCGCGTAGTAGCCGCGCCCGCCGGCCTCGTGCCGCTCGATCACCCGGCAGGCGTTCTGCACGGGCGAGCCCGTGACGGTCGCCGCGAACATCGTCTCCCGCAGCACCTCCCGCACGTCGAGGGACGAACGGCCCCGCAACTCGTACTCGGTGTGGGCGAGATGCGCCATCTCCTTGAGCCGGGGCCCGACCACCACCCCGCCCATGTCGCCGACCGTGCACATCATCTTCAGCTCCTCGTCCACCACCATGGAGAGTTCCTCGGTCTCCTTGCGGTCGGCCAGGAACGTCAGCAGATCCTCGGGGGTGGGCGCGGCCCCGGCCGGGTAGCGGTACGTCCCGCTGATCGGGTTCATGACGACCGTTCCGCCCGACATCCGGACGTGCACCTCCGGGCTCGCCCCGACGAGGGTCCGGTCGCCGGTGTGGACGACGAAGGTCCAGTACGCGCCCCGCTCACCCGCGAGGAGACGGCGGAAGAGCGCGAGGGCGTCGGCCCGCCCGAAGCCCGGGATCTCGCCGGTGTAGGTCCGGCGGATGACGAAGTTGGCGCCTTCGCCGGCGCCGATCTCCTCGTCGATCACCCGCCGCACGGTCTCGGCGTAGGCCTCGTCCGACACGTCGAACCCGCCGCCCTCGACACGGACGGCGTGCGTCGGGAGCTGGGCGAGCGCGTCGGCGAGCGGCAGCTCGTACGCCTCCTCGGCGACGAGCACGGAGAGCGGGGTGCCGTCGTCGCGTACGTCGAAGCCGCGCTCGCGGATCTGCCGGAACGGTACGAGGGCGAGCGTCGGCAGCGAGCCGACGGGCAGCTCGGCGAGCCGCTCGGCCACCCGGACCGAGCCGATCAGGACCTCGACGGTGTCGTGGTCGCGGCCGGGGGTGCGGCGTCGGAGGAGGGCGAACGGGGGGCAGGAGTCGTCGAGGAGGCGGGAGAGGTCCATGGGAGTGCGTCGTTCCTTCCGGGTGGGAGAGGAACGGCCCGTGAAACGGAGAAGGCCGCCCTCTCGGGCGGCCTTCGCGTGTCTGGGGTACGCGCCAGTCAGTGGGCCGCCGGAGGAGCGGTCCACCACCAGTTCTGGATCCGGGGCGCGAACATGCGAGCACTGTAACCCAGCCGGGCATGCGCAAGGGGCCCGGTTCACACCGCGGACGGTGCGAGCCGGGCCCCTCAGAACGTCGGGCGGAGCAGGGTCAGAAGACCATGTTGTAGATCTGCCAGCCACTGCCGACCTTGGTGCGCGGCGCGTACGGGGCGGTGGTGCTGCCGGTGCCCTTGTAGAACCACAGGGTCCCGGCGCTGTCGCGGGCGACGAGGTCGGCCTTGCCGTCGGCGTTCAGGTCACCGGTGCTGACGAGCTGGTTGTAGATCTGCCAGCCGCCACCGACCTTGGTGCGCGTGGCGAACGGCACGGCCGGGTTGCCGGTGCCCTTGTAGAACCAGAGCGTGCCGGACTTGTCGCGCGCCACGAGGTCCGCCACGGAATCCCCGCTCAGGTCCCGGGCGCCCACGATCTTGTCGTAGATCTGCCAGCCGCCACCGGTCCTGAGCCGGGCCTTGAAGGGGGCGGAGGGGTTGCCGGTGCCCTGGTAGTACCAGAGCACGCCGGAGGCGTCCCGGCCGACCATGTCCCCGGTCCCGTCCGCGCGCAGCGCGGTCATCGGGGTGATGGCGTTGAACATGTTCCAGCCGCTGCCGACGCGGTAGCGAGTCAGGAACGGCGCGGTGGCGCTGCCGGTGCCCTGGTACTGGTAGAGCACACCGGAGGCGTCACGGGCGAGGAGGTTGTAGCGGTTGGTGCTCGGGACGAGACCGGCGGCGGGCGCCTCCACGACGTCGCTCTGCTTCACCCAGGTGATCTTGTGGTGGAAGCGGATCGGCACGAACATCGTGCTGCCGATGACGTTCTTCTGGGCGGAGCCGAACCAGTCGTCGCCCTTCACCGCCGGGCCGGCCTTCACATAGGCCTGACCGGAGTCGAAGCCGTAGGTGCCCGTGAACTTCGTCAGATGGGCGTTCTCGTCGCCGGGCGCGCCAAGGCCCGCGGCGGTGTACGCGGCGGTCTCGGGGAAGGAGCGCCCGAAGACCTTGGCCGTGGTCGCGCCCGCCTTGACCTTCACGGTCGTGGCACCGGTCACCGGCACGGTGTACTGGCCGCCCGGGTTGTAGAACCACGCCTTCTGACCCGCGTACCAGATCGCTGTCCAGCTGTACGTGGACTCCGCGACGACGTAGCTGCCACCGGCGCGGACCTTGTTCGCGTAGTTCGAGCCCTCCGTCCACAGCGAGGTGAAGTACGGGTCCTTCAGGGTGCTCGCGCTGGTCGAGGGCGACGTGTAGAGGTAGCCGAAGTTCGACGGGCGCGGCGTGACGGCGTTGCCCCCGGTGGTCAGCTTAGGCTGGTTCGCCGTGGTGAACGGAGGAACCACACGGACCACCTGGCCGGGCTTGAGCAGGCCGCCCGCGCCCCGGTCGCCCTGCGGGGCGCCCAGCAGCTTCATGTAGTGGTTCCAGTCCCAGTACGGGCCCGCGTCCCAGTGGAGCTTGCTCATGCCGGCGTCCGTCTGGAGCGCCACCTCGTCGTGGCCGATGATGTGCTCACGGTCCAGCGGCACGCCGTACTTGGCAGCCAGGAACTTCACGAGCTCGGCGGAGGACTGGTACTGGGACTCCGTGTACCACTTCCCCTCCTTGATCGCGTAGCCCTCGTGCTCCACGCCGATCGCGTGCATGTTGTGGGTCCAGTTGCCCGCGTGCCACGCCAGGTTCTTGTTCTCGACCATCTGGGTGACCAGACCGTCCGAGGCGCGGATCAGGTAGTGGGCGCTGCCCGGGACGTCGGGGTTGGTGAGCGCCGCGAGTGAGCCGTCGTAGCCGCCCTCGGTGTCGTGGATGATGATCTGCCGGATGTCCACACCCTGGTTGGGGCGGTCGCCGAGCGTGTAGTTGCGCTTGCCCGTGCTGGACGTGCGGGACGGCACGAAGTTGCAGTTCAGTCCGGCGGGGCACTCGGGCGTGGGAGTCGCCGTCGTGGAGGCGAAGCTCGCCGCCAGCGGCACGTTCGACGGCTTGACCGGCTCGACCGACGGGTCGGCCGGCAGGGCGACCTGCTCGCCGTCCAGCGTGAGCTCCCGCTCACCCGTCTTGATCGACTCGAAGACACGCTTCGCGAAGAGGTCGGCGCCCTTCTTGTCAGGCGACTGGCTGTAGCGCGCCACGGCCGGGTACCAGTCGCCCGGCTCGTCGGACAGCTCGGCCCCGGCCTGCTTCTGGTACTCCGCGAGGAGCGCCGCGCCGGCCCGGATGGACTCGGAGGAGTCGTTCTGGACCGCCTCGGCGGAGCTGTCGATCAGCTCGGCGGCCTTGTCCAGGGTGTGCAGCCGGGGGTCGTCGGTGTCGACCTCCACCTTGTCCAGGATCTGCCTGACCTTGGCGGGGTCGAACGTCTTCTCGATCTCCCGCTTGCCGCTGCCGTTGAAGTGGGCGACGGCCTCGTCTTCATGATCCTTGTCGCGCTCGATGTCCTCGGGCTCGACCTTCGTCAGCCCCATGACGTTGTACGCACCCGTCGTGCTGGGCTCGCCGTCGTGCGACTCCCACCGCGTCTGCCGGTACGAGACCGCCATCAGCACGCTCTGGGGGACGTCGAACTCCTCCGCCGCCTCCGCGAACTGCGACTGCAGCGACGTTTCCCCGCCGCCCTTGCCGTCCGACGACCCGAGGATCCCCGGCGACGCCACGGCGATCGTCCCGATCGTCGCGGTGGCGACGACAGCCGCCGCCGCACCGTAAAGCAGCCGTTTCTTCTTGCGGTCCCTGCGGTGCCCCTGGCTCACGCCCACCCCTGTGAAGTATTTAGGCCTCAGTTGTTTAAACGCGCGTGAGGGTAACACCACTCGAAGGCGTGATGATCGTCATCGGACAAAGCGGACGCGCGTCTCAGCCATTGGGCGGCGCGATGGACAAGGCGCCGGACACCGTAATGTGGTGGTTGTGACCGTGAACGCTAAGACCACCGCAACCGGTGGCAACACCTGGCGAGACCTTCCCGCGGCGCAGCAGCCCGAGTACCCCGATGCCGAGGCTCTGCGCGATGTGATCGCGGACCTCGAGTCGTATCCGCCGCTCGTCTTCGCGGGCGAGTGCGATCAGCTGCGCGCCCGCATGGGAGCCGTCGCCCGTGGCGAGGCGTTCCTGCTCCAGGGCGGCGACTGCGCCGAGGCCTTCGACGCCGTGTCCGCCGACCACATCCGTGCCAAGCTCAAGACGCTGCTCCAGATGAGCGCCGTCCTGACGTACGCGGCCTCCGTGCCCGTCGTCAAGGTCGGCCGGATCGCGGGGCAGTACTCCAAGCCCCGTTCCAAGGGGACCGAGACCCGCGACGGCGTGACCCTGCCGACGTACCGAGGCGACTCGGTCAACGGCTTCGACTTCAACGAGAAGGCCCGCGTCCCGGACCCCGAGCGCCTGAAGCGGATGTACAACGCGTCCGCCTCCACGCTCAACCTGGTGCGCGCCTTCACGACGGGTGGCTACGCCGACCTGCGCCAGGTGCACGCCTGGAACCAGGACTTCGTGAAGTCGTCGCCCTCCGGTCAGCGCTACGAGCAGCTGGCGCGCGAGATCGACAACGCGCTGAACTTCATGAAGGCCTGTGGCACCGACCCGGCCGAGTTCAAGGCCGTCGAGTTCTACGCCTCCCACGAGGCGCTGCTGCTCGACTACGAGGGTGCCCTCACCCGTACGGACTCGCGTACCGGCAAGCTGTACGACACCTCCGGCCACATGGTCTGGATCGGTGAGCGCACCCGCCAGCTCGACCACGCCCACATCGAGTTCGCCTCGCGGATCGCGAACCCGATCGGCATCAAGCTCGGCCCGACGACCACGGTCGACGACGCGCTGACGTACATCGACCGGCTCGACCCGGACCGCGAGCCCGGCCGGCTCACCTTCATCGTCCGCATGGGCGCCGACAAGGTCCGGGACAAGCTCCCGGAGCTGGTCGAGAAGGTCACCGCCTCGGGCGCGACCGTCGCCTGGGTCACCGACCCGATGCACGGCAACACCTTCGAGGCGGCCTCCGGCCACAAGACCCGGCGCTTCGACGACGTGCTCGACGAGGTCAAGGGCTTCTTCGAGGTCCACAAGAGCCTCGGCACGCACCCGGGCGGCATTCACGTCGAGCTCACCGGTGACGACGTCACCGAGTGCGTGGGCGGCGGCGACGAGATCTTCGTCGACGACCTGCACCAGCGCTACGAGACGGCCTGCGACCCGCGCCTGAACCGCAGCCAGTCCCTGGACCTGGCGTTCCTGGTGGCGGAGATGTACCGCGATCAGTAAGTGGCTTCGTACGACGACGGGGCGCGGATCCATGTGATCCGCGCCCCATCGTCGTCGGGAGGGCTTTTCGGCCTCGCGAGTGCCGGGTAAGGTTAGGTTAGCCTTATCGATCTCGGCAGGAGGTGAAACCGCGTGTACGTATGCTCATGCTTCGGTGTCACGGAGAAGCAGGTGCAGGAGCACGCGGACGCGGGCGCCTGCACACCTCGCCAGATCGCCTCCGCCTGCAAGGCCGGAACCGACTGCGGTTCCTGTGTCCGACGTATCCAGGCCATCCTCGGGCGCGGCAACTGCCCGCGGCGGGACCTCCTGGACCAGGGGCTGCCGGCGCTGACCTCGGTCTCGGACCCCGAGGAGCTGCGGGAGCTGCCTGAGGCCGCCTAGCTCGGCTGCTCGATCAGCGTCGAGATGTAGAGCGCCTCGCCGAGGTTCTCGATGAGCTCCAGCTGGGTGTCGAGGTAGTCGATGTGGTGCTCCTCGTCGGCCAGGATCTCCTCGAAGAGGTTGGCCGAGGTGATGTCTCCCTTGGCCCGCATGACCTCGATGCCGCGCTTGAGGCGGTCGATCGCCTCGACCTCCACCTGGCGGTCCGCCTTGAACATCTCGGTCACCGTCTGACCGACCCGCACATGGAAGAGCCGCTGGTAGTTGGGCAGGCCGTCCAGCATCAGGATGCGCTCGGTCAGCTTGTCCGCGTGCTTCATCTCATCGATGGACTCTTCGCGCGTGTACTTGGCGAGTTTCGTCCAGCCCTTGTTGTCCTGGATGCGGTAGTGCAGCCAGTACTGGTTGATGGCCGTCAGCTCGCCGGTCAGCTGCTCGTTGAGGAACTCGAGGACCTCGGGGTCGCCCTGCATCGCAGAGGCTCCTTCCACGCATGTCTGGGTCGTGACTGGGCAGGATGGCGGCATCCTTGCACCACGGATGGGGGGCGTCCAGTAAGTGGAGGCTTAGTGGGACTTGCCCTGAATCGTGTGCGCGTACGAGGTTGCCTGGTCATGACCACCCCTCGCGGTCTGTCACCATGGATGACATGGGTCAGCCGGAGAGCGGAGTACGCCGGGAAGCAGAGCAGTCGGATCTTCCGCCGGGACAGCGGCTGCAGCGCGGCTGGCCGGTCACCCATTACGGCCCCGTCCCCAAGTTCAAGCCGGACCGCTGGGAGTTCCGGGTCTTCGGGGCGACTGCGGACGGCGACAAGCGGTGCTGGAACCACGAGGAGTTCTCGGCCCTCCCGTTCGCGACGGTCGTGGCCGATCTGCACTGCGTCACGAAGTTCAGCATGCTCGGGGCCGAATGGGGTGGCGTACCCGCCCGGACGATCCTGGAGCTGGCCCCGCCGGCCCCCGGTGTCACGCATGTGATGGTCTGGGCCGAGTACGGCTTCAGCGCGAACATGCGGCTGGCCGACTTCGCCGCCGAGGGCAGCATCTTCGCCACCCACAAGGACGGAGAGCTGCTCACCGCCGAGCACGGCTTCCCGCTGCGGCTCGTCGTCCCGCACCTCTACGCCTGGAAGGGGCCCAAGTGGGTCCGCGGCGTGGAGTACATGACCGCCGATCGCCGGGGCTTCTGGGAGGAGCGCGGCTATCACAACATCGGCGACCCCTGGAAGGAACAGCGGTACTCCTACCAGGAGGAGCCGGGCGACGGCCCGGAGCTGTAGGCGCCTCGGGCCGGGGGTCTCGGTGGTGGCACCGGTGCACACGGTCGCGTTGCCTGCCGCTTCGCAGGAACCCCGTATGCCCCCTAGGGGTATTCCTCAACGGGAGACCCGAGTCCGCCTCACCCCCGGAGCTTCTTCAGCCTCTCCACGTCCGCCGCATGGCCTTCCCTGCCGCCCGGCGTCTCGATGACCAGCGGAACGCCCTCGGTCGCGTGGTGCCGCATCAGCTCGCGGAACGGCTCCTCGCCGATGTGGCCGGCCCCGATGTTCGCGTGCCGGTCCTTGTGTGCGCCGACGACGTCCTTCGAGTCGTTGGCGTGGATCAGTTTCAGCCGCCCCTCGCCCACGGTCGCCACCAGCTGGTCGAGCGTCTGCGCCATCCCGTACGGGCCGGTCAGATCGTGGCCCGCCGCGAAGACGTGGCAGGTGTCGAGGCAGATGCCGAGCTTCGGGTGGCGGTCGAGCGCGTCGAAGTACGGACCGAAGTCCTCGGCGCGCGAGCAGAGCGAGAAGCCCTGCCCCGCCGTCGACTCGAGCAGCAGGAACGGGTCGTCCGGGTGCGTCAGCTCGTCCAGCAGGGGCCGCATCCGCTCCCGTACCTGCGCCAGCGCCGCCGCGCGAGGGCGGCCCCCGGTCGCCGAGCCGGTGTGCACCACGACGCCCTTCGCCCCGATCTCCCGGCCCCTGCGCAGCGAGTGCCGCAGCGACTCGACCGATCGCTCGACGGTGGCCTCGGTGTGGGAGCCGAAGTTGATCAGGTACGGGGCGTGCACCCAGGCCGACAGGGACTCGGCCTCGCACGCGGCGCGGAACAGCTCGTCCTGCGCCGGGTTGCCCACGGGGGTCGCCCAGCCGCGCGGGTTGGCGACGAAGACCTGGACCGTCTCGGCGCCCAGCTCGCGGGCGTAGCCGAGACCGACCGTGGCGAGGCCGCCGGCCACGGGGACATGGCCGCCGACGGGGTTGCGCATGAGTGCTTACAGTCCCTTGATCGTGATGGTGATGGTGGAGCCCTCGGGAGCGGTGGTGCCGCCGTCGACCGACTGGCCCGAGACGGTGTCCCCGAGGAAGGGGAAGGTCTTCTCGACCTTCACCTCGAAGCCCGCCCCCTCCAGGGTCCGGCGCGCGGCGTCGGTCGACGCGCCCGTCACGTCGGGGACCTCGATCATCCGGGGTCCCTTGGAGACGGTGAGGACGATCCGGTCGCCCTTCGCGGCACGGCTGCCCTCGGCGAGCGACTGTGCCGCCACCGTGCCGGCCTCCTCGGAGGAGTGGATCTGCTCGGTCGCGATCCGCACGGTGAGCCCGGCGCCCTGGAGCGTGCGGGTGGCCTCGGCCACCGACTCCCCGGCGACGTCGGGGACGTCGACGGGGCGGCCCTTGCTGACCACGAGCGCGACGGCGGAGTCCGGGCTGCGCTCGGTGCCGGGTTCGGGATCGGAGCCGATCACGGCGCCCTGCGCGACGTCCTGGCTGAAGGCACTGGTGATCACACCGGGGGCCAGGCCCTCCTGCGCCAGGAGCCGCTTGGCCTCCGCCAGCGGCTTCCCCTTGAGGTTCGGGACCTTCACGATCTCGGGACCCCGGGAGATGGTCAGCGTGACCGTGCCGTTGCCGCGGATCCGCGCGCCGGAGGCGGGGTCGGTGGCCATGACCGTGCCGCGCTCGTACACCTCGCTGAACGCCCGCTTCGTCGTGCCGACGTCGAGCCCCGCGTCCGTGAGGCGCTCGGTCGCCTCGGCCTCGGTCTGGCCGAGGACGGCGGGCACCCGCGTGAACTGGCCGGAGTTGATGTACCAGACGCCGCCGCCGAGCCCGAGGACGAGCAGAACGGCGGCGAGGACGAGCAGCGGCCGACGGGGCAGACCACCGGTGTTCCGGCGTCGCGACGGAGGCTCGGGCGGCGGCATGGTCAGCCGGCTGGTGTGCTGCACCGGCTGCTCGGTGTCCACGGGCAGGACCCGGGGGATCACGCTGGTCCGGTCCTCGGAGCCCGTACGGTCCTCGGGGTGGGCCTGCGGCGGTACGGCGTCCAGCTGCTCGTCCCGGAGCGCGGCGCGGGCCTCACGGGTCTGCGCGAGGAGTGCGACGGCGTCGTGCGGACGGATGTCGGGGTTGCGGGCGGTGGCGCTCGCCACGAGCTCGTCCAGTTCGAGGGCGAGGCCGGGGAAGGCCGCCGAGGGGGCGGGAACGTCGGTGTTCAGGTGCTGGTAGAGGACCTGGGCGGGGGTGTCCCCGGAGTGCGGCTTGCCGCCCGTCAGCATCTCGTACAGGACGACGCCGCAGGCGTAGACGTCCGCGCGGGTGTCGGCGGTGCCGTGCTCGATCTGCTCCGGGGCCAGGTAGGAGACCGTGCCGAGGACGGCGCCGGTGGTGTTCGTGGCCGAGCCGACCGCGCGTACGAGACCGAAGTCGGCGACCTTCACCCGGCCGTCGTCCCCTATGAGGACGTTCTCCGGCTTCATGTCGCGGTGGACGAACCCGGCCCGGTGCGCGGCCCCCAGCGCCGCGAGCACCGGCTCCAGGACGTCGAGCGCGGCGCGCGGCTGGAGCGCCCCGCGCTCGCGCAGCACGTCGCGGAGCGTGCACCCGGCCACGTACTCCATGGCGAGATAGACGTACGCGCCGTCCGCGCCCTGGTCGAAGACCCCGACGACGTTGGGGTGGGAGAGCCGGGCGACGGACTTGGCCTCGCGGATGAAGCGCTCGACGAACGTGGCGTCGGCGGCGAGGGCCGGGTGCATCACCTTGAGCGCGAGCACCCGGTCGAGGCGGATGTCGACGGCCCGGTAGACCGTGGCCATCCCGCCGACGGCGATGCGCGCGTCGACGCGGTAGCGGCCGTCGAGCAGCTGCCCGACGAGGGGGTCCTGAAGGGTCGTGTCCACGGCCCCGAGTTTACGAGCCGCCGAGCACCGCCCGCCCCCACCGCCCCCGACCGCAGCACAGCTGTGACGCGCGGCCGCCGCTCAGAACGCCGGCCGCTCCGGGTCCAGGGCGGCCCGGCCGTCCGTGGGGGACGAGGCCCGGGCGAAGTGGCGGCGGGGGATACGGCCCGCCCGGTGGGCCAGCCTGCCCGCCTCCACCGCGTGGCGCATGCCCTCCGCCATCAGGACCGGGTCCTGGGCCCGGGTCACCGCGGAGGCGAGCATGACCGCCGAGCACCCCAGTTCCATCGCCTGCGCCACGTCCGAGGCCGTTCCGGCCCCCGCGTCCAGGATCACCGGCACGCCCGCGGCCGCCACGATCAGTTCGAAGTTGTGCGGGTTGCGGATGCCCAGCCCGGAGCCGATCGGCGAGCCGAGCGGCATGACCGCCGCGCAGCCCACGTCCTCCAGCTTCCGCGCGAGGACCGGGTCGTCGTTGGTGTACGGCAGGACCGTGAAGCCGTCGTCCACCAGCGTCTCCGCCGCCTCCAGCGTCTCGACGGGGTCCGGCAGCAGGGTCCGCTCGTCGGCGATGACCTCCAGCTTGATCCAGTCGGTCCCGAGCGCCTCCCGGGCCAGACGGGCGGTGAGGACCGCCTCGCCCGCCGTGAAGCAGCCCGCGGTGTTCGGCAGGACACGGATCGAGAGCCGGTTCAGGACGGAGAGGACCGAGCCCTGGACGGTCGGGTCCAGACGGCGCATGGCGACCGTCGTCAGCTCCGTGCCGCTGACGGCCAGCGAGCGTTCGAGCACGTCCAGGCTGGGCGCCCCGCCGGTGCCCATGATCAGCCGTGAGGTGAGCTCCGTGCCGGCGAGGAGGAAGGTGTCGTCGGACATCGCGCTCAGCCTCCCTGTACGGCGGTGAGGATCTCGACCCGGTCGCCCTCGCCGAGGACGGTCGCGGACCACTGGCTGCGCGGCACGACCGTCTCGTTGACGGCCGCGGCCACACCCGACGGCGCGGCCGTCAGCGTCGCCACCAGGGTGTCGAGGGTCGTGGGCGCGGCGAGGACACGTGCCTCGCCGTTGACGGAGACGCTGGCCGAGGTGTTCGTCGACGTGTCGGTCGAGCTGTTCGTCGAGACGTTCATACGGGCTGCTCCTGACGTACGGGGGAGAAGCGGCGGGGAGTGAAGGGGCGGGCCTCGTCCGGAAGCACGCCCGTGGTGAGCAGCTCGGCCATGACGTCGCCGGTGACCGGCGTGAGCAGGACCCCGTTGCGGTAGTGCCCGGTGGCCAGCTGGAGGCCGGGCAGCGCGGTCGGGCCGAGCAGAGGCGCGTTGTCGGGGGAGGCGGGCCGCAGACCCGCCAGTGTCTCGGTGAGCGGCAGCTCGGTGAGGCCGGGTACGAGTTCGTGGGCGTCCCGGAGCAGCTCGTAGACCCCGCCCGCCGTCACGGTGGTGTCCCAGCCCAGCTCCTCGCTGGTGGCGCCGACCACCAGCTCCCCGTTCTCGCGGGGCACCAGGTAGACGTGGCTGCCGCGGACGACGGCGCGGACGGTCCGGGACAGGAACGGGGCGAGGGCACGCGGCACGGTGAGGCGCAGCACCTGGCCCTTGACGGGACGTACCGGCGGCAGGACGTCCCGCGGTACGCCCGCGAGCCGGCCGCTCAGGCTGCCCGCGGCCAGCACCACCTGGTCGGCCTCCAGGGGGGAGCCGTCCGCGAGCACCACGCCCGTGGCCCGGTCCCGTACCACCGTCAGCCGCTCGGCGAGATCCCGGTGGAAGACCACCCCGGCCCGCTCGCAGGCGGTGACCAGCGCGGCGGCGAGTCGGCGTGGGTCGACCTGGTGGTCGCCGTCGACCCTGAGCCCGCCGCGCACCCCCGGCGCCAGCATCGGCTCCAGGCGCCGGCAGTCGCGCCCGCTGAGCCACACCGACTCCAGGCCGCAACGGATCTGCAGGGCGTGCAGTTCGCGCAGATGCGCCCGGTCGTCGGCGTCGAGCGCGACGGCGAGCGTCCCGGATGCGCGGTAGCCGACGTCGTGCCCCGTGGCGTCCCGGAGTTCGGCGACGAACTCCGGATAGCGGCGCGCGGAGGCGAGGTTGAGGGCGAGCAGGGTCTCCTCGCCGTAGTGGAGTTCGGTGACGGCGGCCAGCATCCCGGCCGCCACCCGGGCGGCCCCGCCGCCCGGCCCGGGGTCCACGACCGTGGTGCTCAGCCCGCGCTGCGCGGCCCGCCAGGCCGTGACCAGGCCGATGATTCCGCCCCCGACGACGAGAACGTCAGGGGTACTGCGTGTACGCGACATGGGCGTCCAGCCCCTCCCTTCGCCGGCATGACCCGGATCAGGTTCGTACGGTCGGAGGCCGGCCAGCCTCCCTCTCAGCCCGGTGCGTCCGGGCTCCCGCGAGTGCTCTACGTTGACGGTCAGCGTAACCCCCGCCCCCGACGCCCAGTAAGGGAGCCTCCGTGCCCCTCCCTCCCGTCTCCCACCACCACCCTCGACCGACGGGCTCCGCCCCGGGCTCTCGATCCCTCGACGGACTCGTCCTCGTTCCCGTCGCCGACCAGGCCCCCGGTCAGGTCGGGACGCGTACCCGGTTCGTGTACCACGAGGAGGACGGCCGGATCTGGGCCGAGTACGCGGGTGGGGACGTGGTCCGCGGGAATCTCGTCGGCACGCGCGCGGGGGACCGGCTCGACTTCCGCTATGTGCAGTTGAAGCAGGACGGATCGACCTCTTCCGGGCATTGCGTCTCCACCGTCGTGGAGCTGCCCGACGGCCGCGTTCGGCTGGAGGAGAGCTGGGCATGGGAGTCCCAGGAGGGCTCCGGCACCAGTGTCGTGGAGCAGCAGTCTTCCTGACAGTCTGTCAGATACGTAAGGTGATCGGGTGAGCGAGCAGAAGCAGGCACAGCAGCGGGTCGTCGTCGTGGGCGCCGGGATGGCGGGGGTGCAGACCGCCGTCGCCCTGCGCGAGCAGGGCTTCACCGGTGCGGTCACCCTCATCGGGGCCGAGCCCCACCAGCCTTACGACCGCCCGCCCCTCTCCAAGGCGGTCCTCCTCGGCAAGGCCGAGGACTCGGCCTTCGACGTCGACTTCGAGGCGCTCTCCATCGACCTGCGTCTCGGCCTCGACGTGACCGGGCTGCGCGCCGACGCCCACGAGGTCGACACGGAGGCCGGGCCCGTCCCGTACGACGTGCTGGTCGTCGCCACCGGCGCCGAGCCCGTCACCCTGCCCGGCACCGAGGGTGTGCCCGGGGTCCATCTGCTCCGCACCCTCGACGACGCCGCCCGCCTCAAGCCCGTCCTGGAGCGGCGGCACGACATCGTGGTGGTGGGCGCCGGCTGGATCGGCGCCGAGTTCGCCACCGCCGCGCGCGAGGCGGGCTGCGCGGTCACCGTCGTCGAGGCCGCCGACCGCCCGCTCGCCGGCGCGCTGCCCGTCGAGGTCTCCGCCCCGATGACCCGCTGGTACGAGGAGAGCGGCGCCGAACTCCTGACCCACGCGCGCGTGGACCGGATCGAACCCGGCACGGTCCACCTGGCCGACGGCCGGCGGCTGCCCGCCGACGCGGTCGTCGTCGGCATCGGCGCCCGGCCCGCCACCCGCTGGCTCGCCGGCTCCGGCATCGCCCTCGACGCCGACGGCTCCGTCACCGCCGACGACCGGCTGCGCACCTCGCTGCCCGACGTGTACGCCGTCGGCGACTGCGCCTCGTTCCCCTCCGCCCGCTACGGCACCCGGCTCCTGGTCCACCACTGGGACAACGCGCTCCAGGGCCCCCGTACCGTCGCGGCCGACATCATCGGCGAGACCCCCGGGGTCTACGACCCGGTGCCGTACTTCTGGTCCGAGCAGTTCGGCCGCTTCGTCCAGTACGCGGGGCACCACGCCGCAGACTCCGAGCTGGTCCACCGAGGGGATCCTGCCGAGCCCTCCTGGTCCGCGCTGTGGCTGCGCTACGGCGCCCTGGTCGCCCTCCTCGCCGTCGGCCGCCCCCGCGACCTGGCCCAGGGCCGCAAGCTGATCGAGTCCGGCGCACGGCTCGACCCGGAGCGCGCCGCCGACTCCTCCGTCCCTCTGAAGGCCGCAGTCCTTTAGGGGGTGTCTCGCCGATCAGGCCGGGCTCGCGGGGTCTGGCACGCACGCTCGCCGCGTTGTCGTCGGTCGCCAACGCTCCGCGTCGACTCTCCCCCGGCCTTCGGCCGGGGGGACCCCCATCCTCCGACTCGCGATCGCACGCACCGGACCCCACTCCCTGATCCGGCCTGATCGACGAGACACCCCCTGGGCCCGACTACCGACTGTCAGTCCGGGATGGCAGGCTTGTCCCGTGACCGAGATTGACGCAAGAACCGATGCTCTCGTCCCCGCCTGGCTCTACCTCCCCGACATCGCGGAAATGCTCGATGTCGAGGTGACGCGCGTGCGGCAGCTGGTCAAGGAGGGCCAGCTCATCGCCGTGCGCCGCGGCGAGAACAAGGCGCTCCAGGTGCCCGCCGCCTTCATCGACGGCGACAAGGTGGTCAAGGGGCTCTCCGGGACCCTGACCCTCCTGAAGGACGACGGCTTCACCGACGAAGAGATGCTGGAGTGGCTTTTCACTCCCGACCCGACCCTGCCGGGCACGCCCGCGCAGGCCCTCAGCGAGAATCGCGGCACGGAGGTGAAGCGCCGCGCCCAGGCGCTCGCCGTCTGACGCACCGAAGACATCACAAGGAGTCCCCGGGGGCCGGGCCCCGCCCGGCCCCCGGGGGGCACCGCACCCAACGGGGGGAAGCACCCATGTCCACGCCTCGCGCGCAGCTCGCCGACGCCCGGCTCTACCTCTGCACGGACGCCCGTCGGCGCCAGGGCGACCTGCCCGCGTTCCTCGACGCCGTGCTCACCTCCGGCGTGGACATCGTGCAGCTGCGCGACAAGGGCATGGAGGCCGGCGAGGAGCTGGAGCACCTCGCCGTGTTCGCCGAGGCCTGCCGTCGCCACGGCAGGCTGCTCTCCGTCAACGACCGGGCCGACGTCGCCCACGCCATCGGCTCGGACGTGCTGCACCTGGGCCAGGGCGACCTGCCGGTGCCCGCCGCCCGCGCGATCCTCGGCGAGGACATACTGATCGGACGGTCCTGCCACTCCGAGTCCGAGGTGGACGCGGCCGCCGCCGAGCCCGGCGTCGACTACTTCTGCACCGGCCCCTGCTGGCCCACGCCCACCAAGCCCGGGCGGTACGCCCCCGGCCTCGGCCTCGTGCGCCACGCGGCCGCCCTGGAGCAGGACCGGCCCTGGTTCGCCATCGGCGGGATCGACGAGACCAACCTGGACGAGGTCCTGGACGCGGGAGCGCGCCGGATCGTGGTCGTCCGGGCGATCACCGAGGCCGACGACCCGGGCGCGGCCGCGGCCCGGCTGGCCAAGCGGATCCGCGAGCGCCGGTAGCCGACGCCTCGGCCCGCACCGCCCGGTTTGTCGTATCGTCCGAGAGGCCCACCCGTTCGCTGGGCGATGTCCAAAATCGTGTCCATCACTCGGACGCCGCTACGTCGGCCGTGGCACCCCGTCTAACCTGCCGGTATGGCCCTTGGTACCGCTTCCACCCGCTCGGACCGCGCGCGAACGGTCCGCGACATCCTCGCTTCCGGCAGGCCTTCGTACTCCTTCGAGTTCTACGCGCCCAGGACCGAGAAGGGCGAGCGGAGCCTCTGGAACGCACTGCGGCGGGTCGAGGCGGTCGGCCCCAGCTTCGTCTCCGTGACCTACGGCGCCGGCGGCTCCACCCGCGGCGGCACCGTCAAGGCCACCCAGAAGATCGCCGGCGACACCACCCTCACCCCCGTCGCCCACCTCACCGCCGTCGACCACTCGATCGCCGAGCTGCGCAACGTCCTGGGCCAGTACGCCGACGCCGGCATCCGCAACATGCTCGCCCTGCGTGGCGACCCGCCGGGCGACCCGCTGGGCGAGTGGATCGAGCACCCCGAGGGTGTCCGGTACGCCGCCGACCTGGTCCGGCTGATCAAGGAGTCCGGGGACTTCTGCGTCGGCGTCGCGGCCTTCCCCGAGATGCACCCGCGCTCCACCGACTGGGACACGGACATCCGTCACTTCGTGGACAAGTGCCGGGCCGGTGCGGACTACGCCATCACCCAGATGTTCTTCGACCCCGAGAACTATCTGCGGATGCGCGACAGCGTGGCGAAGACCGGCTGCGAGACGCCGATCATCCCCGAAGTCATGCCTGTTGTGAACGTGAAGACCCTCGACCGGCTGCCCCAGCTGAGCAACGCGACCTTCCCCGCCCACGTGAAAGACCGCATCCTCGCCGTCAAGGACGATCCGGCCGCTGTACGCTCCATGGGCATCGAGTTCGCGACGGAGTTCTGCGCGCGTCTGCTCTCCGAGGGTGTCCCCGGACTGCACTTCATCACGCTGAACAACTCCACTGCGACGCTGGAGATCTACGAGAATCTCGGACTGCACGTGCAGTCGTGACCGGCGTACCCGCCCCAGACCCGCGGCGGTGGCCGTAGGAGAGGGGCGGGCATGGGGTGGACGGTCCTCTACATCGCGTTCGGTGTCGTCGCGTTGTGGCTGCTGGGTGAGGTGCTCCTGCAGTACAAGGCGAGGCTGCGCTGGCGCGTGCTCGCCTTCTGCGGCTTCCTCGGAGTCGTCCTCGGCGTGCTGGTGCCGTCCGTCGCGGTGATCATCGTGGGCGCGGTGGCCTTCGCCGTCGGCCAGACCTACGTGACCCTGTCGTTCCGCCGCGGTTTCTCCACCGGCTGGGCGATCGGCGGAAGCCCCGGCGCGAGCAGGCGGCGCAAGTCCGGCGCGCCGGTCGCGGCCGGGCCCACCCTGGAGGTCAGCGACCTCGCCTACGAGCAGGTCGATCCGTCCCCCGCCGAGACCACCGCAGTCTACGAGCCCCAGCCGCTGCCCGACGACACCGGCCAGTACGGCGTCTACGACACCGAGTACGACCACTCCCAGGCCCACGCCGAGACCCCGCAGCCCGCCTACGCGGAGTACGACGGCTACGGCACGCAGGGGGCACCGGGCTACGCCCAGCAGCCAGGCGGCTACGAGGAGCAGCCCGGCTACGCGCAGCCCGCCTACGACTACGGCACCGGCCAGCAGCAGTACGCCGCCTACTCGGACCCGTACATCGGCCCGACCACGGACGGTCAGCAGTACGCCGCGTACGACTACGGCACGGGCGGTCGGCAGCAGCCCTACGCGGACCCCTACGCGCCCTCGTACGGCTACGACACGCCGCCCGGCGGGGTGTGGGTGCCGCAGCAGCGCGACGGAGAGCAGCCCGCGCAGCCGCCGCAGCAGGGCTACGAGAACTACGAGCCCTACAACAACGACCAGCCCTACCGGTACTAGGGGGCCGCGGAGCAGGGGCCGCCGGCCGCTCCCGGGCCTCAGCGGGAGCCGCGGAAGTCGTCGCCCTCCACGATCAGCCCAGCGACCAGCGCGCCCGACATGCCCGCGTGGGCGAGCCCGCCGCCGGGGTGGGACCAGCCGCCCGCGAAGTACAGCCCGGGCAGCGAGGAGCGGTTGGCCGCGGGCAGGAAGGCGCCCCGCCCGCCCCCGAGCGCGGGCCCCGGCACCCCGGCGGCGCCGGTCTCCCGCAGGGTGTCGTCCGGGGTGCGGACCTCCTGCCAGAGCAGCCGCTCACGGAGCCCGGGCACGGCCGATTCCGCGGCCGTCACCATCCCCTCGGCGATCTCCGCCCAGTCGTGCTCCGGGTACAGACTCACCGTCGCGGTGAGGGTGAGCGACTCGTGGTCGTCGTCGGGGCGGAGCGACGGGTCGTCGGGCCGCAGCACGGTCGTGGTCGGGCGGTCCGCGGCCGCGTGGACGACCGTACGGTGGACGGAGCCCGCCTCCCGCGCGCCGCGCAGGGCAAGACAGACCGTCATCCGGCCCGTCCCGTCGGCCTGGTACCGCGGCCACTCGTCCTGGCGTCGCCGGCCCACGACGTGCTCCCGGTACAGCGCGGGGACGGGCGCGCCCGCGACGACGTGGTCCGCCTCGACCGTCTCGCCTCCCGACAGGACGACGCCTACGGCTCTGCCGCCCTGCTCCAGCACCTCGGCGACCTCGCTGTCGAAGACGAACCCCACCCGCCGCTTCAGACACCGCTGGTACACCGCGTCCGCGAGAGCCCGGATACCACCGCCCACGTACCAGGTCCCGAACGTCTGCTCCATGTACGGCAGGACGGCGGCCGCGGCAGGGGCGGTGGCCGGATCGAAGCCGTACCCCCATGCGTACGTGTCGAGGAGCGCGACCAGCCGGGGATCGCGCAGCTCCCGCGCGCCGACCTGCGCGAGCAGGGTCGTGGGGCGCCGCAACAGCCCCGCCTTCAGGGCCGGGTACGGCTCGCGGGCCAGGGGCGAGGTGTCCTCCGTCTGCGGCTCCTCCAGGAGCGGGCGGCGCGTGCGGTCCCAGGCCTCGCGGGCCCGGACCAGGAAGTCGCCCCAGCGCTCGCCGGCGCCCGCGCCGAGCGCCTCGTCCAGGGCGGAGACCGTGCCCGCCCGCGAGGCGTTCGGCAGGTCCACACGGGTGCCGTCGGCGAAGACATGACGGCTCGCCGGATCGACCTGACTCAGCTCGACGCAGTCCTCCAGCGGCTCCTTGCCGGTCTTGACGAAGAGATCGCGGTACACCGCGGGCAGATGCAGCAGCCCCGGGCCGGTGTCGAAGCCGAACCCGTCCCGCTCGAGGCGGCGCACCGCGCCGCCGTACGTCCCGCCCCGCTCGTACACCGTCACCCGGTGGCCCGCCACGGCCAGCCGGGCGGCGGCCGCCATGGCGCCGAGACCTGCGCCGATCACCACAATCCGTGCCATGTCAGCGACCTTATCGGCCGTCACCGACAGTCAGTCGGGCCGCCCCTGCCGGTCCCGAGGCAGGCTCCCCGGTCAGTAGGGCAGGGCTACCCGGTCAGTAGGGCGGGACTCTCCGGGCCCCTGCCGTGGCCAGGCGCCGCTCCTCCCGCCGTTGCGCCCTTCGGTGCAGGAAGCGGCGGATGCTCCGGGCGAGGACGACGAGTATCACCAGGCCGAACAGGAGCAGGACGGCCGCGATGATCGCCGCCACCTCCGGATTGAACAGGGCGAAGGTGATGATCCCGGCCACCCCGAGGTCCTCCGCCGCGCTCATGGCGATGTTGGAGAACGGCTCGGGCGAGGTGTTGATCGCCATCCGGGTCCCCGCCTTGACGAAGTGGCTCAGCAGGGCGGTGGTACCGCCCACCGCGCCCGCCGCGAGCTCGGGGACCGAACCGGACTGACCGGCGAGCAGCGCGGCCACCACCGCGCCCGCCACCGGCCGGATCACGGTGTGGACGGAGTCCCAGACGGAGTCGACGTAGGGGATCTTGTCCGCCACCGCCTCGCAGAGGAACAGCACACCGGCGACGATCAGGACGTCGGTGCGCTGCAGCGACTCGGGCACCTCGTCGGTGAGACCGGTCGCGCCGAAGACGCCGAGAAGCAGGACCACCGCGTAGGCGTTGATCCCGCTGGCCCAGCCGCTGGTGAAGACGAGGGGGAGCACGGACACGCCCGTGATCGTAACCAGGTCTGAGTACCCGTACCTATACGTCGAGATGAGTAGGTGCGCGGATGGGTTCCGACCTGCGAGGACGAGAGAGTGGTGGCACGGAGGGAGCGCGGCTCCGGGACCGCCGACACGGGGTGGCGGAACGGGGTCGCGTGCCTGACGGCACGGGGGTGCAACGGGGGTTGCAGGAACGGCGGACGGCGAGGCTCGGGGGGATCGAGCCTCGCCGTCCGTCGTCCTGGCCGTTCAGGTCGGCGGGGCGGTCAGCGGCCGCTCACGCGACCGTGCAGCAGCCGGGACAGCGCGCTGTGGACGTCGTCGATCGAGCGTTCCCGCTGGAAGGCCTGCCAGTCGAGGGCGGCCACCAGGACCATCCCCACCAGCGCCGCGGCGGTGAGCGGGATGTCGATCTCGTCGCTCAGCTCGCCCTCCGCGACCCCCTCGCGCAGCACGCCCTCCACCACCGCGACGGCCTGCTGGCGGACCACCAGGAGGGTCGAGTTCCAGGCCCGGTTGGTGCGCCAGAGCTCGGCCACGTACAGCTGGGTGAAGGCCGGGTAGCGGTCGATGAAGACCAGTCCCGCCCGGATCATCGCGTCCAGCGCGTCGACCCGGCTTTCGCCCCGCTCCGCCGTCTCCTCCGCCGCCGCCCGCAGGGAGGCGGTGAGGAGCCCGACGCCGTGCCGCAGCAGCTCCTCGAACAGCTCGGTCTTGCTCTTGAAGTTGTAGTAGACCGTTCCCTTGGCGACGCCCGCGCGCTCGGCGATCTCGTCCACCGTCGTCGCCGAGAAGCCCTGCTCGGCGATGAGGGTGACGGCGGCCTCGTAGAGCTTCGCGCGCGTGGCCTGGCGTCTGGTGCTGCTGCTGTCCATGGGCTCGATTCTCACAGGTCTCGCGGGGGCCACAGGGGTGGGTTCACAAGGACAGATCGGGGTGGAGCCGGTCCAGCGTCCACACCTGCTTGCGCCGCGCGGAGACGGCCGTCAGCGCCAGCGCGCCCAGCGTGAAGGCGGCCAGGACCGCGCACGCCTGCCAGACCGGTCCGATCCCGCCGCCCGAGATCAGCCGCCGCAGCGACTCGACCACATGGCTCATCGGCAGGAAGGGGTGGATCGCGTTGAAGAAGCCGGGGCTGGTCTGCACGGGGTAGGTGCCGCCCGCCGAGGTCAGCTGGAGCATCAGCACGGCCAGCACCAGGATCCGGCCCGCCGCGCCGAAGCGGGCGTTGAGCCACTGGATGATCGCGGCGAAGCAGCAGGTCACCAGCGCCAGGAATCCGACCGTTCCGGCAGCCCTGGTCATCTGGAGACCCAGCCCCCAGTGCAGGACCGACATCAGCGCGGCGACCTGGAGCAGGCCGATGGCCGCGACGGGAAGCCAGCCGGCCAGGGCGATCCGCCAGGCCGAGGCGCCCGCGGCGAGCGCGCGCCGGTTGAGCGGCTGGATCAGCATGTACGCCACCATCGCGCCGACCCAGAGGGAGAGCGGGATGAAGTACGGGGCGAAGCCGGTGCCGTAGTTGGGCGCCTTGTGGAGCGACTGGGAGGCGAGTTCGACGGGGTCGGCCATGACCTCCGTACGCCGGTCGCGGTCCTGCTTGTCGTAGTCGGGGATGTCGTCGACCCCCTGCTTCAGACCGGTGGCCAGCTCGCCCGATCCGTCGGCGAGCTTGAAGAGTCCGCCGTCGAGCTCTCCCGCGCCCTTCTTGAGCTTGCCGACGCCGCTGTCGAGGTTCGCCGAGCCGGTCTTGGCGCTGGTCAGGCCCGTGTGGAGCTCGTCGGCGCCCTTGGCGACCTTCTGGGCGCCCTCGTTCAGCCTGTTGATCTTCTTGACGGCGCCTTCGAGGTCGTCGTCCAGGTGTGGGGCGTCCTTGGCGAGCTGGTCGGCCTGCTTCTGGACGTCGGCGAGCCGCTTGTCCAGCTTCTTCAGGTCGCCGTCGCTGTCCTTGGCCAGCTCGTAGAGGTCGTCGGCGATCTTGGCCACGTCGTCGGCCGAGGTCTTGGCCTCCTTGAGGACGGGGCAGGCCTTCGGGTCGGGCAGCGGGTTGTCGACGCAACTCTTCTTGTGGAGGGCCTCCAGCTTGTCGTCCGCGATGTGGGCGGCGCCGCGGGCGACCGGGGCACGGCGGACCACGTCGTCCAGGTCGTGGCGGACGGCACCGGCCGCGTCGGCGACCAGGCGGGCGGTGTCGCCGATCGTCTTGCCGTTGTTCCTCAGGTACGGGCGGACCTTGTCGGCCTTTCCGTTGACCTTGTCCGCAAGCGCCTTGGTGCCGGCGGCGACCTGCCGGGAGCCGGTCTCCAGCTCGCTCGCGCCCTTGTCGAGCTTCTTCAGCCCGGAGGAGAGGTTGCCGCTGCCCGTCTTGGCGTCCTTCAGCCCGTCGGCCAGGCTCTTGGAGCCCTTCTTGGCCTTGTCCACGCCGTCCTTGAGATCGCCGGCGCCCTTGGCCGCGTCGGCGGTGGCGTCGTGGATGTCGGAGAACGAGATGAAGATCTTGTCGAGGAAGGAGCGCGAGGACTTGGTGGAGGCGGCGGTGCGCACCTCGGAGAAGACCGTCCGCGAGATCTGCCCGACGATGTAGTTGTTGGCGTCGTTCGTACGGACCTTCAGCGCAGCGGTCTCGGGGGCGTCGCCCGAACTGGAGGCGATCCGGCTGCTGAAGTCCTCCGGCATGGTCAGCGACAGGTAGTACGTCCCGTCCTCGACACCCTTGCGGGCCTCCTCGTCGCTCACCTGACGCCAGGCGAAGATCTTGCTGTCGAGCAGGTTCTCGGTGATGTCGTCACCGGCGTTGATCTTCTTTCCGTCGGCGGTGGCGCCCTTGTCGGCGTTGACGAGCGCGACGGGTATCCGGTCGAGCCTGCTGTACGGGTCCCAGAAGGACCAGAGGTACAGCGCTCCGTAGAGCAGCGGCAGCAGCAGGATCGCGACGAGCGCGGCGCGCGGCAGTTTCCCCCTGCCGAACCGCTTCAGCTCAAGCGCGGCCAGTTTCGGCGAGCGCATCGGCTTCCCCCTCCTCGGTCGTGTCTTCGTTCGCGGCGTCGGCGTCGGCGTCGGCAGCGGGAGCGCCAGCGGAGACGTCGGTCGCGTCTTCGGCCGTGGTGTCGGCGGTGTCTTCGGCCGGGGTGTTTTCGGCGGTGTCCTCGGTCGCGTCTTCGGCCGTGGCGTCGGCGGTGTCATCGGCCGTGGCGTCGGCCTGGGTGGCCTCGGCGGTGCGCGGGACCGTGGTGACCTTCAGGGCGCCCTCGGGGGCCTCGCTGCACACGGCGAGCACCGTCGTTCCGGCGTCGGCGATCGAGCGCAGGAGCGCCCACGCCTCGGCCCGGTCGGCCGGCGAGAGCTTGAGGTCGGTGTCGTCGAGGGCGAGCAGCCGGGGCCGGCCGATGAGGGCCAGGGCCACGGACAGGCGCAGCGCCTCCAGGCGCTCCAGATCCCGTACGGAGGTCCGCTCGCCCTTCGGCAGGGCGTCCAGGTCGAGTCCGGAGGCCTCCAGGGCCGCGTCGATCCGGGCCCGGGTGGCGGCGGCCCGCTCGCCGGGCGGCCGGAGCAGAGCGCGGACGGCGCCGTCGTAGCGGCGCTGGAGCAGGGCCCGCTCGCGCAGATGCTCGGCGACGGTGAGGGACGGGTCGAGGTCGCTGACCCCGGGCACCGGGCCGAGCGCGCTGATCCGGCGCACGGCGGCCATCCTGCGCGGCAGGGAGTGTCCCGCGACCTCCGCGTGGCCCTCCTTCGGCTTCATCCGGCCGGTCAGCGCGAGCAGCAGACAGGTGCGGCCCGATCCCGACGGGCCCTCGATCGCGACGAGCGCGCCCGGTTCGGCCCGGAAGCCGACCTCGCGGAACACCCAGCCGCGCGGTCCCTTCAGCCCGAATCCGTCCGCGACGACGGCTGCGCCGTGCGGCTCCTCCGGGTTCGCTTCCACCGGTCCACCCCCAACTTCCCCAAGTTTTTGAACTGACCAGTCAGTTCAAAAACTTACCCCTTGATCGCCGCTCTCGGCAAAACAGCAGGTCGGCGTGATTGTCAGTGGTGCCCTTCACGATGGACACATACGGACACAGAGCCGTCACACGACGACAGGAGGCTCGTCATGACCAGCTCCTCCGCAGCAGCCGCGCCCAGGCGCCGCCTTGGGGGCACCTCCCACGCCGAAGGCTCCGGGGGAGGCCGACCCGCCCCCGTACTGGCAGGACCACCGTCCGACGTCCACCCCGTGCTGCGCCGCTCCACGGCGCCGCCCGCCGCCCTCGACCTGCTCGCCCAGGCCCGCACCGGGCTCGACGAGGCGGCTGCCTTCGACCGGCCCAACGAGCGATACGCCACGGCGCACCTCGCCGCCCTCCGTACCGCCGCCGCCGTGCTCGCCGTCCGAGGGCGCCCTGAGACCGATCCCCGTAAACGGGCCAGGATCCGCAGCGCCTGGGAGGTGCTGCCCGAGATAGCGCCCGAGCTCACCGAGTGGAGCGCCCTCTTCGCCTCCGGCGCCTCCCGCCGGGCCCGGGCCGAGGCGGGCATACCGGGCGCCGCGACCAACCGGGACGCCGACGACCTGATCAGGGACGCCGCGATGTTCCTGCGCCTGGTCGAGCAGCTCCTCGTCCTCCAGCCCGTACTGCCCCGCCAGACCGGCGCCGGCGAGGCCACGGGGTGAGCGGCGGTTGAGTGGGGCAGTACGGCCGAGGCCATAGGGTGGGAGGCGTTCGTACACCGTCACCGAGGAGTCAACAGCCGTGTCGGACCCTTCCCCTGTCTTTGGTCGAGAGGCGTCGTCGCGCCCGTCGCGCGCCTCCCTGCGTACGGCCGTCGTCTGGGACGTCCTCAAGGACGCCCTCGATCGCCGGGTCAAGGTCACCGGGAAGGGCAGCCTGGATGTCCTCGACACGGGCGGCGGCTCCGGGAACTTCGCCGTGCCGGTGGCCCGCCTCGGCCACCGGGTCACCGTCGTCGACCCCAGCCCCAACGCGCTGTTCGCGCTGGAGCGCCGGGCCGCCGAGGCCGGCGTCGCCGAGCGGGTCAGTGGGGTCCAGGGCGACATCCGCGGCCTCTTCGACGTGGTCGGGCGCGACGGCTTCGACGTGGTGCTCTGCCACGGCGTGCTGGAGTACGTGGACGACCCGGCCGAGGGCGTACGGAACGCGACCGCGGCACTCCGGGACGGCGGTGCGCTCAGCCTGCTCGCCGCCGGCGTCGGCGGCGCGGTTCTCGCCCGCGCGCTGGCCGGACACTTCACCGAGGCCAGGAACGCCCTCAGCGACCCGGCCGGCCGCTGGGGGACCGGCGACCCGGTGCCCCGGCGGTTCACCGCGGAGCAGCTCACCGAGCTGGCGGGCGCGGCCGGTCTGGACGTCGGCGCGGTGCACGGCGTGCGGGTCTTCGCCGACCTCGTCCCCGGCGTCCTCGTCGACACCGAGCCCGGCGCGGCCGAGGCGCTACTCAAGCTGGAGGCCGCAGCGGCGGAGCTGCCCTCCTTCCATGCCATCGCCACCCAGTTGCACGTCCTGGGCGAGAAGCCCGCCTGATACCTCGGTCGCGCCGCTGATCAGCGGCGCGATCGCACATGGAGTACGCCACAGCGCCTCCGGTCGCGGGCTTTGCCCCGTATGATCGGGGGACACCGTCCGGCATGACGGGCAGGTGGCCGGGGAATCAACGCCTCAGCAACCGAACCGCATGGCGGCCCGGATTGGCGATTAGGCGTTGAGGGCGGGTTTCACGGGGGCGATTCCCTGCCTATCCTGAAAGGGCCGCATCCCGGTCGCCCCCGCGACCGACGACTAGGAGGACTCCGTGCCGCTCTCGGAGCACGAGCAGCGAATGCTCGAGCAGATGGAGCGAGCGCTGTACGCCGAAGATCCCAAGTTCGCGACAGCGCTCGAGGGAAGCGGACTGCGTACGTACACCCGGCGACGGGTCTACCAGGCAGTCGCCGGCTTCCTGGTGGGTATCGCGCTCCTCATGGCTGGAATGGTCGCTCAGCAGATCTGGATCAGCGTGGTGGGGTTCCTCGTCATGCTGGGCTGCGCGGTACTGGCGGTCACCGGATGGCGCAAGGCGCCCAAACCGGGTGAGCAGCAGGCGAGTGGCGGGGCGGCGGCCGGTGGCCGTCAGACCCGGCAGCGCCGCTCGATGATGAACCGGATCGAAGAGCGTTGGCAGCGCCGCCGCGACGAGCAGCAGGGCGGCGGCCACTGACGCCGCGTTGAGGGCGCCTCGCGCCCCTACACGACACCGAGCCCCGCGGGCCCGCGCCACAGCGCGTCCCGCGGGGCTCGTCCCGTTTCGCCTCGCCATCACGGCGCGAGTGTTCCGTGCCCCCGACGGGGTGCGCCTGACGGGGGGAGTGTTCCGTGCCCGACGGGCTCGACCGTCGGGGCCGCTGTCGGGGGCGACCGTTTCGTGCCCCTGACGGGTGCGCCTGTCGGGGGCGACCGTTTCGTGCCCCTGACGGGTGCGCCTGTCGGGGGCGACCGTTCCGTGCCCCTGACGGGGTGCCCCAACGGGGGCGACCTTCCCGTGACCCCGGCGGGGTGTCGGGTGGCGCCCCCGTCGGGTCAGGGGTTCGTGCGGGTCAGGCGGCGGAGGGACGACGTCAGGCGGAGCGTCACGGCCTGGCGGCGCGCGCCCCAGCGGTCCGTCAGGGCCGACCAGCCCGCCGACGCCCTCCAGATCACCCGCGCGGCCGAGCGCGGAGCCAGCAGTGCCCGCAGCCGGACCTTCCGGGAGGCGGCCGCCGCGAAGCCGGACCCGACCAGGGCCACCTCGTCCGCCAGGCCCGTGCCGGGACGAGGCTGCGGGGCGTAGAGGACCTGCTCCACCGCCCGCGCCACCCGGTGCACCGCGTCGGCCGGCTCGCCCTCCAGGGCACCGAGCCGGACGATCCTGGCCGCCGTCTTCCGAGGTGTGATCGACTCGTCCGGCACCACCCCGTGGTCCCAGGCCGTGTCGACGATCTCCTGCCACGCGTCCAGCGTCCTGGCCACCGCGTCCTCGGCGGTACGGCCCGAGGAGCCGAGCCGCCGCGACCGTACCCGCCTGCGCCACAGCAGAGGTGTCAGCGGCAGAAGCACCACCACCGCCACGCCCAGGCACACCAGGACCACCGTCAGCGGATCGATCCCGCCGCCGTCCGATGAGGCACCGCCCGCCGCCGCGTCCGGTCCGCACTCACCGAGTCGGCGCAGCTGCGGCGGGCAGCTGTCCGACGCGCTCGGCACCGCCGACGGCGCGGCGGACGCGCTCGCCGACGGCTGCGCCGACTCGGTCGGCGTCCCCGACGGGGACTGCTGCCGCGTGTACTCCGGCGTGAAGCCCCGCGTCGGCGTGGGCTCGAACCGGGTCCACCCCGCGCCCTCGAAGTACAGCTCGGGCCAGGCGTGGGCGTCCCGGATACCCACCGACATCGAGCCGTCGGCCTGCGGGCTGCCCGGCATGAAGCCGACCGCCACCCGCGACGGGATCCCCAGGGTCCGCGCCATCGCCGCCATCGAGAACGAGAAGTGGACGCAGAAGCCCTCCCGCCGCTCCAGGAAGCGCGAGATCGCCTGGACACCCGTACCGGACTCGACATCGACGTCGTAGCGGAAGCCGCCGTCCGACGCGAACCAGTCCTGCAGCTTCACGGCCCGCTCGTAGTGATTCCGCGCGCCCTTGGTGACCTGGAGCGCCGTCGCCCGTACGTCGAGCGGCAGAGAGTCGGGGACCTTGGTGTACTCGGCGCGGAGCCGGCCCGGCGCCGGCGGGGCCGCCGCAAGCTGCGCGGCCGTGGGCCGCACGTCCAGGCTGGCCACCGTGTACCGGGCGCCCCGGGTGGTCTGCCCGTCGTCGCCGACGAGCATCCGCCCGGCCGGCTCGTACCGCCAGCGCCCGCCGATCTCCACCCGGGACGCCGGGTACGGCATCGGCAGCCACTTCTGCTCGTACGTCGGGGAGGCGACGAAGTTGCCCGTCACCTCGGTCGTCCCGACCTGCCCACTCAGGCCGTCCGGCCGCGGCAGCGGCTTGGGCACGTCCTCGATCGGGCGGACGGAGGACTTCCACGACGTTCCGTCGAACTGGTCGAGCGCCACGAGCCGCAGATACATGCCACTGGTGTCGGCAGCGTTCGTCCGGTACCGCAGCACCTCCCGGTCCTCGGGCTGGCGCAGATTGTCCTGGAGCGAGACCAGCGGGTTCACCGCCGAGATCGTCCCGCCCGTGCCGCTCTGGCCCGGCCCCCCGCCCGAGCCGCCGAACAAACCGCCGGAGAGCGTGGGCAGCACCGCCGGCACGGCCAGCGCGACACCCATCGCGACCACGCCGATCCGCCGGCCGGTCCGCACCGGGGCGAGCGGCCGCGCGCCCCCGGAGCCGGACGTACCGGGGCGGCCGGCCCGTGGCGCGGCGCCGAAGACCCGCCCCCACTGCGAGAGCCGGTCCCGGCTCTCCGCCAGGAGGAGCATGAGATACCCGGAGGCCCCGAGCAGGAACCACATCCAGCTCGCGCCGCCCTCGGAGAGACCCGCGGCCACCGAGTAGAGCGCGAGCAGCGGCAGACCTGCCGGGGCCGCGCTGCGGAAGGTCACCGCGAGCGTGTCCACCAGGAGCCCGATCACCAGCACGCCGCCGACCACCATCAGCCGGATGCCCGCGGTGTCCGGGGCCGGGATCGCATAGGTCCCCACGTCGTCGACGCCCGACCGGAAGAGCGTGGCGAACCGTCCGAGGGCCTCCGGCCCGGGCAGCAGCCCGAGCAGCGCCTGCTCCCGGGCGAAGACCAGGGTCATCGCCAGCACGCTCACGACGGCCTGCGCCGTGATCGTCAGTGGCCTGGCCAGCGGCACCCGCCGGGCCAGCGCGCCGACCCCGCTCTGCACCGCGAGCAGCAGCGCCGCCGTGAAGATCCAGTTCGCCGGCCGCACCAGCGGCAGGAGCGCGCCCGCCGCCATCAGTGTGGCGGCGTAGGCGCCCAGCGTCAGCCGCCCGAGGCCGCTCATGACCAACCTCCGTACGTGTCGCCCGCGGCGCTCTCCGCGCGGATCCCGCCCGCCTGCTGCCACAGCTCGGCGAGCCGGGCACCCGGGGGAACGGCCAGCGCCGTCCAGCCGGCCTCCCGCAGCTGCCTCAGCCGCTCCTCGACCGCCCCGGACGCCGCGCCCCCGGAGATCCACGTGCCGGAGTCCAGGACGAAGGCCACGGCCGCGCCGCTGCGCTGCCGCATCCGGGCGGCGAGCGCCGCCTGCTCCTCGTCGATGTCGCCGACGAAGGCGATCAGCAGACCCTCGTTGCCGCTTCGCAGCACGTCGTACGCGCGCGAGAGACCGGCGCCGTCGGAGTGGTCCACGACGGCGAGGGTGTCCATCATCAGCCCGGCCGCCTCGGCCGAGTCGTGCGTCGTACCGGCGAAGCCCTCGGCGCCCTCACCGGGCACCGAGGTGCCCGTGTCGGTGAGCAGCCGTACCGAGAAGCCCCGCTCCAGCATGTGCACCAGCGCGGAGGCCGCTCCGGAGACCGCCCACTCGAAGGCCGAGTCCGGCCCGGCGCCCTCGTAGGCGATGGCCCGGGTGTCGAGCAGCACCGTGCAGCGGGCCCGCTGCGGCTGCTCCTCCCGGCGCACCATCAGCTCGCCGTAGCGCGCGGTGGACCGCCAGTGGACCCGGCGCAGATCGTCCCCGTGGCGGTAGGTGCGCGGGATCACGTCGTCGTCCCCGGCCAGCGCCAGCGAGCGCAGGCTGCCGTCGCCGTACCCCGCCGCCTCGCCGGCCAGCTTCACCGGCGGGAGCGGCTCGGTTCTGGGGACCACCGTCAGGGTGTCGTACGCGCTGAAGGAACGCGTCAGCTCGCACAGGCCGAACGGATCGTTCAGCCGGAGCTGGAGCGGGCCCAGCGGGAAGCGGCCGCGCAGGTCGGAGCGGACCCGGTACGACACCTCGCGCCGGCCGCCCGCCTCGACCCGGTCCAGGACGAACCGGGGTCGCGGCCCGAGCATGTACGGGACGTGGTCCTGGAGCATGAGCAGCCCGGTGGGCAGCAGGGAGACGTTGTCCATCCGCAGGTGGACGCGCGCCTCCGAGCCGACCGGCACCCGCTGTGGGGAGAGCCGTCGGCTGCCGGCGACCCGGTAGCGGGTGCGGTGGAGCACCACGGCGCAGAGCAGCGGCAGCACCGCGAGCAGCAGCCCGACGCGCAGCAGGTCCCCCTGGCCGAGGACGAAGGCGCAGATCGCGGCGGCGACACCGGCGGCGAGGAAGGACCGGCCGCGCGTGGTGAGTCCGCTCAGGGCTGCCCGCAGACCGCCCCGGTCGTCACCCGCGCGAGCGCCCAGGTCGTCTCCCCGCTGCCCCTCCGGCGTGGCAGCGGTCGCCATCACAGCGGCCGAACGCCGGGCTGCTGGTGGCCGAAGTGCGGTCCGGCGGGCGGCGCGGTGGCCGGGACGGGCGTGCGCTGCAGGATGTCGAGGACCACCTGCTCCGCCGTACGCCGGTTCAGCTGGGCCTGCGCCGTCGGCAGCAGCCGGTGCGCGAGGACCGGCACGGCCAGCGCCTGGAGGTCGTCCGGCAGGACGTACTCGCGGCCGCTGAGCGCGGCGGACGCCTTGGCGGCGCGCAGCAGGTGGAGCGTGGCACGCGGGGAGGCGCCGAGTCTCAGGTCCGGGTGGGTCCTGGTCGCGGCGACGACGTCCACGGCGTACCGGCGCACGGAGTCGGCGACGTGGACGGCCCGCACCGCGTCGATCAGCTTGACGATGTCATGGGCGTGGGCGACCGGCTGCAGGTCGTCCAGCGGGTTGACCGCCCCGTGGATGCCGAGCATCTGGAGCTCGGCCTCGGCGCTGGGGTAGCCGATCGAGACGCGCGCCATGAAGCGGTCGCGCTGGGCCTCGGGGAGCGGGTACGTGCCCTCCATCTCCACCGGGTTCTGCGTGGCGACGACCATGAAGGGACTCGGCAGCTCGTACGTCTGCCCGTCGACCGTGACCTGCCGCTCCTCCATGGACTCCAGGAGAGCGGACTGGGTCTTCGGCGAGGCGCGGTTGATCTCGTCGCCGATCACGATCTGGGCGAAGATCGCGCCCGGCTTGAACTCGAAGTCCCGCCGCTGCTGGTCGAAGATCGACACGCCGGTGATGTCCGACGGCAGCAGGTCGGGCGTGAACTGGATTCGGCGCACCGAGCAGTCGATGGACCGCGCCAGCGTCTTGGCCAGCATCGTCTTGCCGACGCCGGGGACATCCTCGATCAGAAGATGTCCCTCGGCGAGCAGCACGGTCAGCGAAAGCCGTACGACCTCAGGCTTGCCCTCGATCACACCCTCCACCGACCTGCGGACGCGCTCCGCTGTGGTGGTCAGATCTGTGAGGCTCGCTCGATCGTCATAGGTCGTCACCCGGCCCTCCTCGGCCCCTCCGAAAGACACCGACACCTGCCCCCGCGGTTCTTTGCGGGGGGTGTCACCCGAGCATTCTTGTTGCCCTTGCCGGGTTGTGTCACTCGCCTGTGGACAAGTGGGGGCGTTATGCCGGGGTTTGCCATGTTGCGCCCTGCGGATCAGGCGGGGTCGATCTCGCGGAGCAGGCCGGTGGTCACATCGAAGACGAACCCGCGGATGTCGTCGGTGTGCAGCAGGAACGGCGAGGTCCGGACGCGCTGCATGGACTGCCGGACGTCCTGCTCGACGTCGCGGAAGGCCTCCACGGCCCAGGCCGGCCGCTGACCGACCTCCATCTCCAGTTCGTGCCGGAAGTCCTCGGTGAGCGACTCCAGGCCGCAGCCGGTGTGGTGGATGAGCACCACGCTGCGGGTCTTGAGCGCGCGCTGGCTGATCGTGAGCGAGCGGATCACGTCGTCGGTGACGACGCCGCCCGCGTTGCGGATGGTGTGACAGTCGCCGAGTTCCAGGCCGAGCGCGGCGTGGAGGTCGAGGCGGGCGTCCATGCAGGCGACCACGGCCACGTTCAGCACGGGTCGAGCGTCCATGCCGGGGTCGGTGAAGCCGGCGGCGTACCGCTCGTTGGCCTCGACGAGCCGGTCGGTGACCGTGCCGGCGGTTCGGATCACGTCGGCAGAAGGGTGCGCAGAGGTCGACATGTCTACGACGGTAGTGGTCACAGGCGCTCATGGCCCGCTGTGAGAGCGGACAAAGAACGTCAATGAGGCTTGTTGTGAGGTAACCCACAGGCATACGAAGAGGAGGCCCATTCGGGTGAGCCATCCTGAATGCCCGGCTCCGGCCGAAGCCCTGTGCGACGCGCCAGCCGGTTGATTGACCGCCACGGTCAGTGGACTAAAGTGACGCGAAGTTCACGGAGACATTGAGCGATTTCCGCGCTTTCTCCCCCGCGTGCGCGGCGGATGCGTAGCGGCCGCGCCGAATCTTGAGCCGAATTCTGAGAGGGCGCAATTGAGCAACGACCGACACGTCCCGGTGATGCTCCAGCGGTGCCTGGACATGTTGGCCCCCGCCCTGGAACGCCCCGGCGCGGTCGTCGTCGACTGCACCCTCGGACTCGGCGGCCACAGCGAGGCGCTGCTCGCGCGGTTCCCCGAGGCGCGTCTCGTCGCCCTCGACCGGGACAAGGAGGCGCTGCGGCTCTCCGGCGAGCGGCTCGCCCCGTACGGTGAGCGCGCGACGCTCGTCCACGCGGTCTACGACGAGCTGCCCGAGGTCCTCGACCGGCTCGGTGTCCCGCGCGTCGACGGCATCCTCTTCGACCTGGGCGTCTCCTCCATGCAGCTCGACGAGGCCGACCGGGGCTTCGCCTACGCGCAGGACGCCCCGCTCGACATGCGCATGGACCAGACGACCGGCATGAGCGCGGCGGAGGTCCTCAACACCTACCCGGCCGGCGAGCTGGTCCGCATCCTGCGGGCGTACGGCGAGGAGAAGCAGGCCAAGCGGATCGTCTCCGCGATCGTGCGCGAGCGCGAGAAGGAGCCGTTCACCAACAGCGCCCGCCTGGTCGAGCTGATCCGCGACGCGCTGCCGCAGGCCGCCAAGCGCACCGGCGGCAACCCGGCCAAGCGCACCTTCCAGGCCCTGCGCATCGAGGTCAACGGCGAGCTGACCGTCCTGGAGCGGGCGATCCCGGCCGCGGTGAAGGCGCTCGCCGTGGGCGGCCGGATCGCTGTCCTCTCGTACCACTCCCTTGAGGACCGCCTGGTCAAGCAGGTCTTCGCGGCGGGCGCGGCGAACACCGCGCCGCCCGGCCTGCCGGTGGTCCCCGAGCGGTACCAGCCCCGGCTGAAGCTGCTCACCCGAGGCGCCGAGCTCCCCACCGAGGAGGAGATCGCCGAGAACCGCCGAGCCGCCCCGGCCCGGCTCCGAGGGGCGCAGCGCATCCGGGAGGACGAACTGTGACCGCCCGCCCGGCTCCCACCGCCACCCCGAGCGAAGCGCCCCGCGCCGCCGCGGCCACGCGGCTCGTGGGCGGGGGAGAAGCGCGCGGAAGCGAGTGGGCATGACGACGAAGGGGCCGCTCAAAGGGCGGGCGGCGCGGCTCGGGCGGCTCATGCCCTCCGGGCCCAGCACCGCCGCCCGCACCCCCTTCGTCCTCCTTGTCGTGGTGCTGCTCGGCGGCGGTCTCATCACGCTCCTGCTGCTCAACTCCGCCCTCAACCAGGGCTCCTTCAAGCTGCGTGACCTCAAGAACCGCACCACCGAGCTGACCGACGAGGAGCAGGCGCTCCAGCGGGACGTGGACGACCACTCCGCGCCCGACGCGCTGGAGCGCAGGGCCCGGGAACTCGGCATGGTCCCCGGCGGCAGCCCCGCCTTCCTCGACCCGAGCGGCAAGGTCCTCGGCGAGCCCTCGGAGGCGACGGCCGCGCCGAAGCCGCCACCCACCCCGAAGCCCGACCGGACCCCGCCGCGCACGAACCCCGCCACAAGCGCCTCCGCGACACCGGCAGCGACGCCCGGCCAGGGCGGCGCGACCCCCTCGACGCGGCCCGAGACGCCCGATACGACGCCGAAGACGACCGCGCCCGCCCCGACGACCTCCGGCAGGTGACCCGCAGTGCCCTCCAAGGAGCCCCCGCGCCGCCGGGTCCCCGGCCCTGCCGGGCCCGCGCGCCCCGCACGCCCCCGGCCCGCCGCCGCACGCTCCGGCGGCGCCCCGCGCAGGCC
>NZ_JBHUYJ010000059.1:29772-49252 GCF_042668715.1 Streptomyces sp. NPDC057271 | reverse complement strand
CTCGGCCCCGGCCCCCGGCCGGCCGGTCGCACCGCGCGCGGCGCGGCGCCGGGCCGGGCGAAGGACAGCTGCGGGACGGCGACCGGGCACCGCCTCCGACGGAGGGCGAGGTCCCCGGCCCGGGCCGGGCCGAGGGCCACGTTCCCGCACAGACCCCAACCGGGATCAGCGGCGCGGCGCCGGGCCGGGCCGGGGGCGAGGTTCCGGCACCGCCCCCAACCGGGATCGAGGTCCCCGCCCCAGGCCGGACCGAGGGCCACGCTCCCGCACCGACCCCACCCGGAATCGAGGTCAGGCCGCATCACTTCGTCGTGCCCAGGTCGTAGCCGTCCAGGCAGGTCCGCGCGAGGCTCTCGCAGGCGTCCGCGGCTCCTGCCCAGGTCTGCATGGTGAGGTAGACGTGCGGGGCGCCCTGATAGAAGCGCTCGTACTGCTCGTGCCGGCCGGCGAACTCCGAACCGAGGGCGTCCCAGGCCAGCTTGAGGAGCTTGAGCCGGCCCTCGGCCGGGTCGCCGGGCGTACGGACGTACTGCCGCACCAGGTCGCCGAGTTCGGGGTGGAGCAGATCTCTCCCACTGGCCGGGGTCTGGATGATCGCTCCACCGGCGAGCAGCTTGATGTCCGCCACGGCACGCGGGTACAGCTCGCCGGCCATGATGCGCTGCGCGAAGGAGATCTCCTGCCCGGGCCGTACGCCACCCCGCCCGCCGTCGACGGGCTCGTGGGACGCCTCGGCGCCGAGGACGAACGCCTTGGCCTGGGCGACCATCCCGAGGAGCCGGCCGACGGCCTGGGTGACCTGGGGGATCTTGTCCGTGCCGTTGGAGCGGGCGAGCAGGATGGCGAGCCCGGTGAGGAACTCCAGCTTGGTCCAGAAACGGGTGGCGGACTGGTGCACGAAGTTCACGTACGCCGGGGTCTCCCACCACATGGCGGCGGTCGCGGCGACGTTCCGGTAGGTCAGCACGCGCTCCCACGGGACGAAGACGTCGTCGCACACCAGCAGTGCGTCGTTCTCGTCGTAACGGGAGGAGAGGGGCTGGTCGAAGACGGACCGGGCGTTGCCTTCGTACGAGGTCCGCGAGAGGAGCTTGAGACCGGGGGTGTCGACCCGTACGGCGAAGGAGACGGCCCGGTCGACGTCCCCGTCCGGGAGCGGTTCGATCGTCCCCACGAGGATCTCGTCGGCGAAGACGGCCCCGGTGCCGATGGTCTTGGCCCCGCGCACGACGATCCCGCCGTCGCGCTCCTCGACGACCCGGACACCCTCGCAGGCGGGTTCGGTGATGGTGAAGGCGCAGTGGAGCCCGCCTTCGGCGAGCCGTCGGTGGAAGGCGAGTGCGTTCTCCGCGCCGTCGAACCGCTCGGTGGTGAACACCTCGGGCGCGGCGGCGAACCCGGCGGCGCCGGAGGCCATGTAGTCGGGCGTACGCCCCAGGAACCCGTAACTCGCCTCGGCCCACACCTTGTACGCCCGACGCCGCGCGACGAGATCCTCGTACGACCGGGGGACGGCGTAGGCCCGATGCACGCCGCCGGAGACCAGGATCTCGGTGTGCGGTGAGTCGTCGGCGAGGTCGAAGAGCCCGGCGAAGGAGGCCGCGGTGGCCCGGAAGGCGGGGTGCGCGGTGACGTCCTTGACCCGCTCCCCGTCGAGCCAGACCTCGCGCCCGTCGCGCAGCGCCTCCAGATACTCCTGCCCGGACCTCGTCACGGTGATATCGCCTCTCCTCGTGTGTCACGCCATGTACCGGACCCGAGCCTTCCCGTCACGGCCCACGAGAGGCAATGAACGACCGTCCACCGGTCCTTAAGAACCGGCCAGTCGGTGGCCGTTGACGGGGCTTTTGTACGGATCGCGCGGCGACCGGAGGATGCACGACGCGACATGAGCAGGCGGAACAACGTGCCGGGCGGCCGGGCGAGGCCGACCACGGCCTGGCGGACCCATGCGCGATCACGGCGGTGCCGCCGCCGTCCATGGCCGCCGGAAGGCCCCGTACTCGCCGGCCAGGCGCCCCAGGGACGCGGCTGCGCACCTCACACGCGACGAACACCCCGGGACGGGCCGGCATCCCGGGGTGGACGACGAGTCTCAGAAAAGCTGGTTGTACGTGTTCCAGCCGCCACCGATCCTGGTGCGGGTGGTGAACGGAGCTGCCGCGCTGCCGGTGCCCTTGTACAGCCACAGATAGCCGACCTTGTCGCGGGCGACGGCGTCGGCCTTGCCGTCGTCGGTGAGGTCCCCGGTGACGACGAGCTGGTTGTAGATGTTCCAGCCACCGCCGACCTTGGTGCGCGCTGCGTACGGGGCGGTGGCCTTCCCGGTGCCCTTGTAGAGCCAGAGCATGCCGGAGGCGTCGCGGGCCAGCAGGTCGGCCCTGCCGTCGCCGTTGAGATCGTCGCCGGCTGCGAGCTGGTTGTAGATGCTCCAGCCGCCGCCGATCTTCACGCGGGTCTTGAACCGGGCGCCGCTGGTGAGGCTGCCGGTGCCCTGGTACAGCCACAGCACGCCGGCCTTGTCGCGGGCGACGAGGTCCATGAGCCCGTCACGGTCGAGGTCGCCGGCGCCGGTGATCTGGCTGTAGATGTTCCACCCGCCGCCGACCTTGACGCGGGGCGCGTGGGGCCTGCCGCTGACGAACTGGCGGTCGTAGTACCAGAGGGTGCCGGACGCGTCCCGGGCGACGAGATCACCTAGTCCGCGAGTGACAGCCGACGGCTTCACGTCGCCGCGGTAGTACGGGCCCTGCTTGTGTGGTGACAGGGAGGTGATCGTGTTGTAGATCTGCCATCCGGCGCCGACCTGATTCCGGGTGTAGAACGGAGCGGCGGCCTGGCCGGTGCTGGCGTACAACCACATGGCGCCGGACCCGTCGCGGGCCAGCAGGGTGTGTCGGGGCGGTACGGACCTGCCGAGGGTGGCGAACGGGTCGCTTGTCTGGGTGACGTCGGTGTACTGGGTGCCGAAGTCGTAGATGTCGTAGCGCGTGACGGCCTGGAGGCGGACGGCGTACTGGTCCTGAGGGGCAGTCAGCTCGTACCCGATGGTGTGATCCCCGGGCTGAAGACGGCAGGCGATGTTCGACTGGGGAGAGAAGAGGGTGGTCGAGGTCAAGGAGCACGAGGCCCCGGGGCCGGTGGTGAGGCCGCCGAGGCGGATGGCCTCGGGCTGACGCCAGAGCTGTCCTTCGGCCGGCTGGAAGCGAAGGTGTAGCTCTCCGGCATCGTTGGCGTGGACGCGGAGTTCCTGACGAACCGTGCCCCCGTTGGGGAGCGTCGGCAGGTCGAAGTCCACCGTGTTCAGGGCCGCGTGTGTGGCGGTCTTGACGACGAGAGCGGCGCTGCCGTGGGTGGCGTCGGCCGGGAGCGCTCCGGCGGTGCGCGCGGCCTCGATTCCGGCCGCGAGGTCGCCGCCCTTGGGGACGTAGGCAAAGCCCCAGTAGACGGTGGTCATGTCCGCTGCGTCGTTGGGGACGCGGACCTCGGGCCGGAGGCCCGAGGGGCCGCACACGTAGACAGCGACGAGGCCCGCGACCTCCTCGCAGTGGCTGGGGCTGGCCGTGAACCCCTTGGGTACGCCGGCGCCGTCGCCGGATGTACCGGTCAGTGGCTTGGTGGAGAAGGCAATCACGGTCTTGCCGTCGGCCAGGCCCGACTCCACGACCGGGCTCAGGCGGGGTGCCGTGCCGGGGGCGGCGCTCTGGTCGTGCGCGGAGAGGCGAACCACGTTGTCCTCGGCTGCGGCCGGGCCCGAGTTCGCGAGTGTTGCCACGGTCAGCAGACCAGTTGCGGCGCTGAGTGCGGCTATGTGGCGTGCTGCTCGTCTCATGAGGTCCTTCACGATGTGAGGTGTGTTTGCGGGGCCAGCCGTTCCGGGGCGTATTTGAATGAAACGGCGGATGTCCAGGGGCGGGAGAGTCGGCCACCAGGTGGCGAGGGGCGGGCTGCTCCTCAGAGAGGTGTAGCCCGCCCGTCTGCCGTGCTGGTTGATCAGGACCGCGCTGTCAGAAGATTCCAGTGATCGTAGTTGCCCATCCGGCAGTACCAGCGAGGGACGGCTGGCGGTGCCAGGTGGGGCCTCCGGGGTAGGTCAGGAGGCAGCCTGTGGGGCAGGTGGTCGTGCGGGATGTTCCCGTGCTGTCGACGTACCCGACCGTGAGGTTGGCGTCGGCGGGCGTGGTGGCCCAGAAGTCGCCGTACGCTTCACCAGGTGTGGGCTGGAACTGCTTGAATGCCGTCACCTGGCCTTCGTCTGTGATCTCGGCATCCGTGACCGTCCCCTGGATGTTGCCCGGTGAGGTGAGGTACGGCCGGTAGGTCCAGCCGGCGCTACCGTATTCGGAGCGTGTTCCGAGGGAGAAGGTGCAGGCGTCGGGGCAGGTCCCGGTGAGCCGGCCGGGATAGAGGTACAGCTTTCCGTCGGCGGGGTTGCGGCCGATGAGGTCGCCGACGCCATCGCCGTTGAGGTCGTCCACGGCGAGGTTGGTGAAGTCCCGCCAACCTGCCGTACCGATCGTGTCTGGTTCGGTACTGAACGGGCCGGTGTGGTCCTGGCCACCACCTGCGACGACGTTGCCGCTGTACAGCAGCAGTTTGCCGTTGACGCAGTTTCGGGGTGTCGAGCTGTCATAGACGCATTCGACAGTGATGAGGTCGTTGCCGGGCTTGCCGTCGATGTTGCCGGGCATCACGATCTGGCGCAGGCCGCTCCAGTCGTCCTCAGAGGGGTGGGTGAGCTCCTGGCGGGAGTAGACCCAGGGGGAGCCGAGGCCGTTGCCGGGGTAGAGGTAGAGCCTGTTGTTGGAGAGCCGGACGAGGAAGTCCTCGTAGCCGTCCGGCATCGCTGTGGGGCTGGCGAAGCCCTGCAGGTCGCCGCGGTGGGCGATCAGCGCACCGCCCCATCCGCCGGTGCCGACGGTGACACTGGCTGCGGGCGAGTTGGTGGTGCCGTTGCCCTTGTACAAGCGCAGCTTGCCGTCGGTATCGGTGGCGACGAAGTCGGCGTAGCCGTCTCCGGTCAGGTCCCCCCGACGGTCCACACCCGTCTCAAGCGGGGTGACGCCGGGCTCGTAGACGAACTCGGACGGCGTGGTGGAAAGCGTCACCGTCTCCCGGGTGCCGTCGACAGGTGAGTGGTTCCCGGCGGCGTCGTAGGCGACCACGTAGAGCATGCTCGAGGGGCGTCCCGAAGGGATGACCGTGATGGTGGCGGTGTTGGCGGCGTCGCTACCGGCGTCTACCCAGGTGCCGTTGGCGCAGCGGGTGCTGGAGATGGACACGCGGTGGTCCATGGCCCAGCAGTAGCCGACCACATCCGAAACAGTGGTGGTGAGCCGGAGCTGGACACTCTTGCGGGCCTGGTACTTGTCGGTCTCCTCGTTCAAGGGGGTGTTATCGGCATGAAGAACGGTCACCGGCGTGTCCGGTTCGATGCTGTCGACTGTGAAGGAGCAGGCGGCGGTGGTGGCGCTATTGGGCCCTTCGTGGTCGGCTGCGTAGACGGTCCACGTGTAGGTGCCGTTGGCGAGGTTCTTGGCAGGCATGGTGACCGATGCCCACTGGTTGCTTGAGACCCTCTGCCAGTTCAGGTTCGGTGCGAACGATACCGGTGCACCACTGGAGTTCTTGACCGAGAAGTTCGCATCAATGGTTCCGCCATCACGGTCTTTGACCTTCGCCGTCAGAACGATGCCGCTGTTGCCGATGGCCGAAGCGCACGGGACCGGCTTGTTGCCGTCACCGGACGGCACCCAGGTGCCCTCGTAGGCTGCGTGGGCCTCGACGGTGGGCTTGTAGTTGTACTCGACCTCGAGGACCGGGTTGTTGCGGAAGCGCTTGTAGCTGTCGGGCTTGTACTCGTAGGTGCTGGCGGCTCGCAGGCCGAATGCCAGGGTTCCCCAGTGGTTCTGGGCGGCCTGGCGGACGTAGTTGGTCAGCGCGGTGGACTTGTAGTCGTTGGTGGGGTCAACTCCGGGGCAGTAGGTGGCGTTGTTGCCTGCGTAGGAGTCGGAGTCGAGTTTGGCCGCCCACAGGGAGCCGTTGTTGTTCCAGGTGATGTTGTCTGTGATGGAGCCGGTGGACCACAGTTCGGTGGGTCCGGCGGCAGCGGCGCTACAGCCCCAGGTGTGGGTCGTGTTCACGGCGAAGGTGGCGTCGAGGATGTCCGCGCCTTCGAGGCCGTTGGTGTTCATCGCGAAGAACGAGCGTGTGGCGCCGGTGCCGTTGTAGCCGACCCGGGGCTCGTCGGCGGGGTTGGAGGAGTTCCACCCGGATCCGTTGGGGTAGGAGGCACTGGGCGTGGCCGAGTAGACCACCGCCCACTTCTCGCGGTCGCCATCGCCGAAGACGGGGTCGATGACCAGCGGGAACTGGTCAGCGGAGGTGAGGAGGTCCGCGTCGGGGGTGAGGGTCAGGGTCGTGCCGGTGACGTCCGCGACGACTGGGGCGCTGTCGGGCTGCTCGCCCTCTGTGGCGGCTGCTGTCCTGGCGGCCGTCTTGCCTGCGGTGCTCTCCTGTCCCTCGGGCGCGACCGGGGGGTGTTCCCACATCTTGGGCCCGGGGGCGCTGAAGACGGTCTCGCCAGTGGCGTCCTTGGCCAGGAGCTTGTTGTCGGCGGTCTCGGTCAGGGTGACGCCGTCGGTCTGGATGCCGAGCTTGATGCTGCGCAGGGCAGGGTTGGCGGCCGCCTGGGCGTTCTTGACGATGAGGTGCTGGGCGAAGCCGTCGACCTCGGCGGTGAGCTTCAGGTCCACGTCGGGGAGGACTGAGCGGTAGACCGCTGTGTCTCCTTCGATGACCGGCTCGGGCAGGGCGGCGGGCCAGGTCAGGGCGAGCTTCTTGCCCTTCTTGACCATGGTGGCCATCGGCTGTGTGCCGCCGCCGGAGAAGGTGATGGAGAACGCCGCGCCTGCCGGCGTGATCGTGCCGTCGGTGTTCGTGACGAGCGTGGGGTCGGTCTTGGCCCACATGCCCTGCCATCGGGTCCACTTCGCGGTGCCGTAGGACCGGCGAGTGGTGGTGCCGTCGGGATTGGCGAAGAACTCGGCCTTCTCCTCGCGGCGCTCGATGATCTCCACGCGCTTGCCGGTGCGGGCGGCCTCCTTGAAGGCCGCCTCCTCGAAGCGGGCCTCCGGCTCCGCGGTCTCGCTGCCGGCGCTGGTCGTTGTGGCTGTCTTGGGCGTGGCCACGGCCGCTGAGAAAGGGAGTGCCATCGAGGCGGCTATCGCGAGAGCTATCGCTCTGCGGCCGCGTCTGGATCTGGTGGTGCTCATGTTCTTGAATGCCTTTCCGGAGGACGCGGCTCTCTCTTCCGCGAGAAAGCGATATCAGCCCTGGTGCGGGACTCTATACCGCCCCGCAGGATCCCCTGCGAAGCAGGCATCCTTTCATTACCTGCCAGGTAATCCAGTCCTCACATGACCATCACAACGACGTGTCGCCCGGTCGCCCAAGGGTGGGCCAGATGCGGCATTTACCCATTTAAGGATCCCAAAATGCCTGTTCAGGAAGATGATCACGCTTGCAGGGAACCCGTCAGGGATTGGGGCGATGGGTCATGCAGGAACCGGAACGCATCTTCACAATTGTGGTTGCCAGAAGTACAAGCGGCAGTGTTGGATGCCAGTGATCAACTGACTTTCGTGCGTTTATCGGGTGGGGAATTCGATGCTTTTCCGTGACGGCTTTGCCATGCCCTTCTACAGAAACTCGGACGCGGGCGCGGCAAAGCTGTCACGCACCGGAATCGTCGGCATTCTTTCTGCGGCCCTCAGTATTTCTCTGCTTACTGCCCCCGCATGGGCCGACCCCGTTGAGAAGCCGGGCCCCACTCCTGTCCCGAAGGCCAAGTCCGTCGAGGGAACCGACTACTTCCCCACCGGCCTGAGGAAGAGACCCAAACCGCCCAGGTCATGGACGCCCCCACCGGTCACCTGGCCGGGCCCCGCCTCGCGGGAACTCAGCCTGCAGTCCGGTGCCGGGGCCAGTGACAGCGCGACGGTCGGCGGAGTTCCCGTCCGCCTCACCGCTGGCACCTCGCAGGCGAGGAAGGCCGCGACTGGTCCCGGCCGTGTGGAGTTCGCCGTCAAGGACCGTGCTGCTGCCCGGAAGGCGGGGGTTGACGGACTGCTGATGACGCTGCGCCCCACTGACACGGCGGCCTCGCCGTCCGGCCAGGTCGGTGTCGAGGTCGACTACACGACCATCCGCGGTGCCTACGGCGCCGGCTGGTCCTCGCGTCTGCGACTGGTGACGCTGCCGACGTGCGCGCTGACGACCCCGGAGAAGCCGGAATGCCGTAAGCAGACGCCACTGGCGACCGAGAACGACGCCAAGAACCACACCCTCACCGCCACCCTCACGACGGCCGGTACCCCATCCCCCCTCACCGCCCCGACCGCCACCGAATCGGCCAGGACGGCTTCACCGTTGTCCACCCTTGCGATGGGTACGGCGGGTGCCACGGTGCTGGCCGCGACAGCCAGCGCCAGTGGCAGTGAGGGCTCGTTCAAGGCGACCTCGCTCGCCGCGTCCGGCTCGTGGAACGCGGGCGGCAACTCGGGCGGCTTCGGCTGGAGCGTACCCATCGATGTCCCGGCTGCCCCGGGCGGTCTGGCTCCGAAGGTCGCCCTCTCCTACAACTCGTCCGCGATCGACGGCCGTACCGCGTCGACGAACAACCAGGCGTCGTGGATCGGTGAGGGCTGGGAGTACTCGCCCGGCTTTGTCGAGCGCCGCTACGCCTCGTGTGAGAACGACAAGCAGGGCGGCAACAACACCACCAAGACCGGCGACCTGTGCTGGAAGTCGGAGAACGCCACCCTCTCACTCAACGGCTCCTCCAACGAGCTCGTCTGGGACTCCGCCAAGAGCACCTGGAAGCTCCAGAGCGACGACGGCTCCCGTATCGAGCGTATCTACGACACCACCGCCAACAACTCGGGTGATGCGGACTCCGAGTACTGGAAGGTGACCACACTCGACGGCACCCAGTACTGGTTCGGCAAGAACCGCCTGCCCGGCTGGGACACCGAGACCAACTCCGTCTTCACCGTCCCCGTCTACGGCAACCACAGCGGCGAGCAGGGCCACGGCACCGACTACGCCTCCTCCGCCGAGCAGCAGGGCTGGCGCTGGAACCTCGACTACGTCGTCGACCCCCACGGCAACGCCATGGCCTTTCACTACACCAAGGAACAGGGCTACTACGCGCAGAACGGCAAGACCGACGACCCCAAGCCCTACACGCGTGGCGGCTACCTGAACCGGATCGACTACGGTCTGCGCGCCGGTGCCGCCTACCCGGCGAACCCGGCCGGGCGGGTCACCTTCACCACCGGGGACCGTTGCCTGTCGAACTGCACCTTCGACGAGGCGCACGCCACCAGCTGGCCCGACGTCCCCGTCGACCTGAACTGCACCTCGGGCACCGAATGCCTTCAGGCGTCGCCGTCGTTCTGGTCGAAGCAGCGGCTGCGGACCATCAACACCTTTTCCCTGGTCGGCAGCACCCTGCAGCCCGCCGACACCTGGACGCTGAACCAGTCATTCCCGGCGACAGGCGACACCTCGACCCCGACACTGTTCCTCGACTCCGTGCAGCGCACCGCCAAGGCCGGGGCGCTGGCGGACATCGCCATGCCGGCGACCACGTTCGAGGGCACGCTGATGGCCAACCGGGTCGACGCCGCAGAAGGCCGTCCGCCTCTCAACAGGAAGCGGATCACCAAGGTCACCAACGAGACCGGCGGCCAGACGCTGGTCACCTACCACCCCACCAACTGCACCCCGACGACCCTGCCCGCCCCGGACGCGACCACGTCCAAGCGGTGCTACCCGTCCTGGTGGACCCCCGAGGGCTTCGCCGACCCGGTCAAGGACTGGTTCCACAAGTACCTGATCTCCACGATCACCGAGGACGACACCACCGCCGGCAGCGGATCCGAGTCGAAGACCACCAGCTACACCTACTCGGACGGCCCGCACTGGCGCCGTGACACGAGCGAGTTCACCCTCGACAAGCACCGCTCGTGGAACGTCTACCGCGGCTACGGCACCGTCCGCACCTACACCGGCGCCGTCAACCGCGTGAAGAACGTCAAGACCTACTTCCTCGGCATGGCCGGCGACACCCTCGCCGACGGCAGCGCCCGCCCGGTCGCCACCATCAACGGCATCACCGACCGCGAGGACTTCTCCGGCCGTACCGCCGCCAGCTTCGCCTACGACGAGGACGGCAGCGGCGGCAAGACCACCGCCAAGACCCACTACATCCCGTGGGCATCCGGAGTCACCGCCACCCAGCCCGTCACCGGCATCACCGACCCGGACAAGCCCGGCACCCCCGGTCCCACGCTCCCCGCGAAGACCGCGCATCTGTCCGGCACGGTCGGCGAGTATCAGCGCACCCTCCTCGACGACGGCGTCACCTGGACGCTGCTGAAGACGACCCGCACCTACGACTCCACCTACGGCCTACTCACCAGCGAGAAGGACGACGGCGCTGCCGGCAGCGTCGAAGCCCGCTGCACGGTCACCAACTACGTCACCCCTGACACCACGAACTGGCTGATCGCCTACCCCAGCGAAGTCATCACCAGCGCGAGCGGCATCTGCGACACCAGGCCGGACGAGGTAACCGGCTGGGCGCGCACCTACTACGACGGCAAGGCCTTCGGCGCCGCACCCGCCGCCGGCAAGGTAACGGCAACGAAGACGGAGCAGCTCTCCAGCTACACCCCGGAACTCACGCCTGTTTGGGACACCGTCTCCCAGTCCACGTACGACCAGTACGGCCGCGTCCTCACCGTCAAGGGTCAGGACCAGCAGACCGTCACCACCACCTACGAGCCGGCCGCCGGTGCGCAGCCGACCGCCATCACGACCAAGAACGCCAAAAACCACACCACCAAAGCGACACTCGACGGCATCCGCGGCCTCACCCTGACCGCCACCGACGCCAACAACCGCACCACCACCAGCGAGTACGACGCACTCGGCCGCCTCACCAAGGGCTGGAGCACGGGCCGCACCACCACGCAGCAGCCCAACGCCACCTTCACCTACAACCTCTCCAAAACCCTGCCCTCCACCGTCACGAGCAAGAAGCTCTACGAGAACGGCACCTGGGGCACCAGCGTCACCATCTACGACTCCCTCCTGCGCGCCCGTCAGACCCAGACCGACGCCATCGGCACCACCGGCCGCGTCATCACCGACACCTTCTACGACAACCACGGCCGCGCATACCTCACCAACGCGCCCTTCTACAACAGCAGCGCGGTCTCGACCACGATGCTGAGCGTCACCCCCAACCAAATCCCCCAGGCCATCCAGAACGAGTACGACGGCCGGGGACGCGTCACCGCGAGCATCCAGCTCTCGCTCAACGTCGAGAAATGGCGCACCACCAACACCTACGGTGACTACTGGAGCGCAAGCGTCCCGCCCACGGGCGGCACCGCCACCCTCACGCTGACGGACGTTCGCGGCAGGACTATCGAGCAGCGCCAGTACAAGGACCGCAACCCCCTCATCGGCGCCGCAGACACCCAGTACGAGACGATCGCCCGTAGCTACGACGAGGCAGGCCGCCTCGCCAAGCTCACCGATGCCTCAGGCCGCAACTCATGGACCTACATCTACGACCTGCGTGGCCGTCAGACGGCCACGACGGATCCTGACAAGGGCCCGAGCACGACCCGCTACGGTGCCGACGGGCGCGTAGAGACGGTCACCGACGCCCGCGGCACCACACTGGCGACCACTTACGACGAGCTGGGCCGCAAGACGAGCCTGCGTACCGGGTCGGTGACCGGGCCCAAGCTCGCCGAGTGGACCTACGACACCGCGACCGGTGGCCTGGGACTTCCCGCCACCTCCACGCGCTACGACTCCTCCATCACCGCCAACGCCGCGTACACCACGGCAGTCACGGGATACGACACCACCGGCCGCCCCACCGGCACGAAGGTGACTGTTCCCTCGGTCACCGGTGAAGAGAAGCTCGCCGGCACCTACACCGTCACCACCACCGCAACGCCGGTAAGCGGCCTGCCGAAGACCGCGGCCTACAGCACCACCAACACCAACGCCACCACCGCGCTCCCTGCCGAGACCGTCACCTCCCACTACGGCGCGCAGGACATGCTCGGCATCGTCGACGGCACCCTCAACCACGCCTACCTCCGCGGCGCCAGCTACACCCCGTTCGGGGAACTCGCCCAGGCCCAGCTGGGGAACCTCGGCAAGATCGTCACCCAGACCCTGACCTACGAGACGTCCACGCGGCGACTGGTCAAGTCCAAGGCCGACCGTGAACTGGCCGGCCCCGCGACTCCGTCCAACATCACCTACAGCTACGACCCGGCCGGCAACATCACGGGCATCCGTGATGCCCAGAACGACGGCACCGTTGTCGATGAGCAGTGCTTCAGCTACGACTGGGCCCGCCGCCTCGCCGAGGCATGGACCTCGGGCGACGCCTGCGCCACCAAGCCCGCCAACGGAGCTGGCAACCCGAACCTCGGTACCGTAGACCCGTACTGGACCAGCTGGACCTTCACCGACACCGGCCAGCGCGCCACGGAAACCCTCCACAAGGCCGGCCCCATCACCGCGGACACCACCCGCACCTACACCTACCCGACCACCACCGGCGCACCCCAGGCCCACGCAGTCCGCTCGGTCACCGCCACCGGCGGAGCCACCGGCACCGACGCCTACGCCTACGACGCCACCGGCAACCTCACCAACAAGACCCCTGCCAACGCGGGACCCGTCCAGGACCTCACGTGGAACGAAGAGGGCAAGCTCAAGACCTCCACCACAGCAGGCGCCACGACCTCGTTCCTCTACGACGCCGGGAACACTCGCATCGTCAAGCGGGAACCGACCGCCACCACCGTGTACCTCCCCGGCGGCCAGGAACTCGTCCTCACCAAGGCGACCAGCACCGTCACCGGCACCCGCTACTACACGGTGCCGGGCGGCTCGGCGATCCGCACCAGCAGCGACGGCAAGGTCCGCCTCCTCGTCGCCGACCACCACAACACCAACACCCTCTCCTTCAGCTCCACCACCCTCACCTTCAACCGCCGCAAAACCCTCCCCTACGGCGGCCAGCGCGGCGCAGCACCGGCCTTCTGGCCCGGCCAAAAGGGCTTCGTCGGCGGCGACATCGATCCCACCACCGACCTCACCCACATCGGCGCCCGCGAATACGACCCCAACCTCGGTCAATTCATCAGCGTCGACCCAATCCTGTCGCTAGACCAGCCGCAGTCCCTAAACGGATACAACTACGCCAACAACAACCCGGTCACCCTTTCGGACCCCACGGGACTCAAGGCCGACCACTGCGCTCATTACCAGAACTGCACGGCAAACGGCGGCACCATCAATGACTGCACCGGAGTAGCCAATGACGGTAACTGCGTAACCAACCCGGGCACAAAGAAGAAGAAGGAAAATAAGGGCACGAATGACGAAGATGAGGGGAGCGGCGAGTCCTACGACTTCACGTACTCCACCCCAGTGCAAGAAGTGTTCTACGGGCTCTTCAGCAGTGCGGCGCACACTTCCTCCCTCTTTGGCTGGCTCGGCGACGGCGACTGCTGGGGGTCAGGCGGCCCCGGCCTTCCTGGCTGCGACTACGGTGGCTCCTACGACCAGTGGATGCGAGAGCAGGGCATCGACACCTCGTCGGACTGGTATACCGTGCCGGGATTCCTTGCAGAGGTGTGGGCTCACGGCAAGGCCGGTGGGACCTCAGGTCCGGGACTTCGGAAGAAGTTCACCTCGCTCTGCAACAAGTGCTTCCTAGCCGGAACCCCCGTCCTCATGGGCGACGGCACACGGAAAAACATCGAGGATGTTCGACTTGGCGACGAGGTGCTCGCTACAGACCCCGAAACGGGCAAGACCGGAAACCGCAAGGTAACCCGCCTGATCGTCACTGAAGACGATAAGCACTTCAACGAGCTGACGATCGCCACCAGCGACGGCACGCAGAGACTCACTGCAACACACGAGCACCCCTTCTGGTCACCATCCGAGAACAAGTGGGTCGAAGCGCGCGAGCTCGCCAAGGGCATGACCCTGCTCACCGACCAGGGTGCAGCCGTCGAGGTGACCGGCAACCGCCCCTACTCCCAGCATGCACGCACGTACAACCTCACCGTCGACGACCTGCACACGTACTATGTGCTGGCGGGCGAAACGCCGGTCCTGGTTCACAATTCAAACTGTCCGCCTGCCGAAACAGTCAAAAACCTGCCGGAGGTCACAGCCCCCAAGCCCCTTAAGCCTTCTCAGGCCGATCAGGCGTGGAGTGATTTCTTGGGACCTGGACCGTACACAAATATTCACCCGCGAACTGGGCAGGTGGATCCCAACCGTCTCGTATCTTCCGATGGGCGCCGTAGCATCCGGATGGGTGATCACGAGATGAACAGCAAGCCCACGAAGTTCCACTTCCATATGGAGACGTGGGATTGGAACTCCGTCACAAACACATGGACTGTCGGCAATACGATGCAGCGAGTTCCCTTGGGGGTGAAATGATGAGAGTAGAAGTTCTGCAAGTCCTAGCCCCATCGCAAGGCATCGTGCGCTTCAAGTGCGAGTGTGGCATCGCATCTGGCCGCTGGATGGGGTCGAACCCTGCCGAAGTAGGTGAATTCGATGTCGAGATCGAAGTCCCGGAAGACGTCGCAGACTGGACGGCCGGCCCCTCGGGTGCTACTTCCCTATCGGAGGCCGGGGCGGAGTCTGCCACCCTCATCACGGGCCAAGTCGTCAGATTCGACGATGGCGATGATTCGGTCGTGGAGATCAGAGTAGGGTCGGACATCCTCCTGATTGAAATCCCGAATCGAAGGTCGGAGCTTACTGTGGAGGGTTTCATTTCCTTCCGGGCTCCCGAAATTCAGCTCTACCCGTACGATCTGTAAGTGGCCTAGCCGAAAGGCGTAGGCAAGAATTCTACGGGATTCACCTTGGAGGGCCCTGTGTGGGTTCTCGCGAGAATGGTGTTTGACTCTCGGTAGCTTCGGCCAGCTGGGATTCCAATACCGTCGATGAAGCCCCACCGAGCGTGTTCGGTGGGGCTTCTGGGGTTCTTGACGGCAACGGTGACGGCAACGTCAGCGGACCGTTGCCATGGCGGGTGGGTCGTCGGGGTTGTCGTTGGCCGCACTGAGTGCGCCGTTGAGAGTGTCGATGGCTTGGCGTTGGAGACGGAGCCGGACGTGGGCATAGACGCCGGCGGTGACGCCGATGTGGGCGTGGCCGAGGAGCTCCTTGATGACGACGAGGTCCACTCCCTGTTCCAGTAGCAGGGTGGCGGTGGAGTGGCGGAGGTCGTGGAAGCGGATGCGCCGGAGCCCGGCGCTGTCGAGGAAGCGGCCAAAGCGCCGGCTCATGTTGGCTGGGTCGATCGGTCCGCCGGTCGGAGTGGTGAAGACGAGCCCGCTGTCCTTCCAGCTGTCACCGGCCGTCCTGCGTTCTACTTCCTGATGTTGCCGGTGGCTCTTCAGCGAGTGGACGGACTCGGTCGGTAGGGCGATGCGGCGTTCGGAGGCACGGGTCTTGGTGGGCAGGTGGGTGAGGCCGCCGGTGCGGGTGCGCTGGAGTGAGCGCCGGATGCTGGCCGTTCCGGTGGTGAGGTCGAGGTCTTCCCAGTGGAGGCCGAGGAGTTCGCCCTTGCGGAGTCCGGTGCGTAGCGCGAGTTCGTACAGCGCGTGGAGCCGATCGGTGCGGGCTGCGTCGAGGAACTGGCGGGCCTCCGCTGCGGTGAGGGGCCGGAATCGCCGGGGACGGGGCGCGGTGGTCTTGACGTTCCGGGCGACGTTGCGGGGCAGCTCGTCTTCGCGGACCGCGTGTTCCAGCGCCGACTTGAGCACCGAGTGCACGTAGGTCACGGTCAAAGCGGACAACTGCTTCTGGCAGCACTGGCCGATGGCGCAGCACCTCTCCCGTTCGGTGTCCAGTCCCTGGGCGCAGCATTGGCAGGTGGTGCGGAGCCGGTCGAGGAAGGTGCGGACGTCCTTGGCGGTGAGGCGCGCGACCTTCTTGGTGCCGAGGCCGGGGTTGAGGTGGAGGCGGACGCAGGTGGCGTAGCGGGTGTGGGTGTTCTCGCGGAGCCGGTGGACGGCGACGCCGTTCAGCCAGTAGGTGAGGTAGTCGCCGAGGGTGCTGTCGGCGGTGGCGACGGGGAGGCCGCGGTTGCTGTCGGCGATCTTCTCGGTGAGTTTGTCGGCGGCTTCTTTCCGGGTGGTGCCGTAGACGCGGACGCGTTTGCTGGTGCTGTTGGCGGCGAGGACGTAGCCGGCGGCTTCCCAGCGGCCGTCCTTGCGCTGGTAGATGGTGCCTTCGCCGTTGGCGCGGGCCTTCTTGCGCTTGGGGGCGGTCATCGGGCGGTCTCTTCCAGGTGGCGCTGGACGTAGTCAGCGAGGGCGTGGGCGGGGATGCGGCGGGCGCGGCCGATGGTCAGGGAGGCCAGGCGGCGGGTGCGCAGGAGGTCGTAGAGGGCGGAGCGGCCGATCTTGAGGCGGGCCATCGCCTCGGGGACGGTGAGGAGTTCGTCGTCACGCACCGGCTGTCACCGCCTGTTCGCGTGTCGGGCCGCCGCCGATGAGGGAGGCGAGGCGTTCGAGGTCGGGGGTGAGGCCGGTGCCGTCGTAGGCCCAGTGGGCGAGGACGAGGGTGGTCGGGGAGGGCGGAGGGGTGTGGCGGCGGTGCCAGGCGGCTCGTGCGGCCCGGAGGGCGCCGAGGGTGGTGGAGTAGGTGCGGGTCTTGGTGGAGAAGTGGCCGCGGAAGCCGAGCATGTGGGCCCACTTGCGCAGGTTCAGGTGTTTGAGGTCGTCACGTGCGCCGAGGGCCCAGGCGGTGCGGATCATGCGGGCGGCGTGCTCGGGCACGGACTCAAACCAGAGATCGGTGATCCTCTTCAGCCGATGGTCGAGGGTGCCGGTCGCGCCTTCGGTGCCCTTGGTGGCGTACTTGGCGACGTATCCAGCGACCTTGCCCTCGGTGATCGTGGTCCCGCCCTGGAAGGCCGTGGACCGGATGATCCTGGTGTCGATCTGCTCGCCAAAGTCGAAGAAACGAGCGCGGCCGTTGACCTCGGGCCCGTCGATGTGGGCGCGGGTGGCCGCGCTCCGGATGGCGTCGGCGAGCAGTTCGGGGGTGGCCCAGGCGGGTGGTGGGGTGTAGGGGCCTGCGGTGCCGTCGAGGCGGATCACGGCGTGGAAGTGGATCAGCCCGCGCTGCTGGTACTCGGCGACCTTGGCGTACGAGACCCGCACGACCTTGGAGAGCAGGCGCTGCGGGACACCGGCAACGGCAGCGATGGTACGGCGCAGGTGGAGCATGAAGCGCGCCCACAAGGCAGGGGCGTGGGCGTTCCACAGCACGGCGCCGGTGTAGTCGTACCGCTCGGGGTCGAGCGGTGTGCCGAGGAGCGGGTCGCCTTTGGTGTGGGCGCGTCCGCAGCGGCAGTGGGCGGAGCCGCCCACGCGTCGCCCGTGGACCGGCCCGTACGAGGGCGCGGTGAGGGTGGCGAAGACGCGGGGGTGGGTGGCGACCTGGTCGGGGATGTTCTTGCCGCCGCGCAGGCCGGCGGCGATGAGGTGGTAGGTGTCCTGGCGGTAGAGCTCGGCGCAGGAGGGGCAGCGGCTGGTGCGGCGGTTGCCGCATCGGACCAGGAGATGTCCGGCGGGCAGTTTCTTGGACTTCAGTTCGCGCAGGATCTCGCCGGTGAAGGCGTCGATCTCGGTGCGGTGGCCTTCGAGCCGAATCGGCTGGGCGCAGCCGCCGAGCGAGGACAGTTGCCGTACCACGCCGAGCAGATCGCGATAACCGGTGAACGTGGGCAGCGCGGGTGCGCCTCGAAGGCCGCGACGCGGACTGAGGCGGACACGTGAAAGGCCGCAGGCTGGCTTTCGGGGACGCTTCGTGTGGATCGGTCAGGGCTCGTACTCGTAGCCGATGGTGAACCGGGGCGGCAGACACCATTCCCCGTACTCGATGACCCCTTCCGCGTCCGACCATCGGTGGGCGCCGGCCAGGATCGGGGCGCCGACCGGCAGCCCCAGTGCGCTCGCCTCGCGGGCGTCGGCGGGGCGGGCGTGCATGTCGTCGCGGGCGTGGGTGATCGTGCGCTCGGTGGCTTCCAGCACCCGGGCGGACAGTCCGTGATTGCGGCCCGGGGCGGTGTTCAGCAGGTCCGGCACGAGGGCGGCGAACGGGGCCGGGTACCAGGTCACGGCGAACACGGTCCGGGTCTTGCCCCGTCCCGCCAGCCACTCGCGCCGCACCACCTGATCCCCGGCCTCCAGGTCGAAGATCTCCGCCACGTACAGCGGCGGGATGATCAGCTCGGCCGCCGTCACCCGGCTCGTCTCGCCCTCGGCCAGGAACGACTTCACCCGCTGGACCCGGGTCAGCCGGTCCCGGGCCGACAGCGTCCAGCGAGGGTCGTCGGCGACGTAGGTGCCCCTGGGGGTGGTGCGGATGAAGTTCTCCACCTGGAGAGCCTGCAAGGCTCGGGAGACCGTAGCGGCCGCGGCCTGCCACTGGCCGGCGATCTCCCGGTTCGTCGGCAGCTTGGCGCCCGGCTCAAGCTCTCCCGACAGGATGCGCTCCCGGAAGTGATCCGCGATCTTCGTGAACGTCTTGGGACTGGGCATAAGGCGTGCCCCTCCGTTGAGTTGACGTAATGTCAGTGGAAGCACACTAGTGCACTACGAACCGTAGCGGGAGTGCTTCGGCCACTCGAATACTGAACTAGAGCACCGACCTGTCAAGAGGTCGGCCATGTGACGTTCGAGAGGTGGCGATGTGCAGTGACGGAGCCGATCAGGTACTCGACCCCGCCAGTTGAACTCCCCTTGCGCCTGGAGCTGGAGCCGGTACCCGTTGAGGGCTGTGCGGGGTGCGCGGAGCTGGCCAACGTGCGCGACCGGGCCCGCGAGGTCGGTGACATGACCACCGTCAGCGACTGTAACGTCTACATGCGACGCCACCCGGAGGGCCATCAGTGAGCCCCCGCGCTGTATACCGGCACGTCGTTCACACCATCCGTCACGCGCCCGAAGGCGGCATCACCTACGAGGCGTTCTGCACCGCTGCCAACTGCGAAGCCGAATCCGGACCCCACGCCGAGCAGGAAGCCGCACAGGACTGGGCACTCCGCCACACCGGACGCACCGGTCACAACCTGTTCAGACGCGTCTTCACCGACCACGCCAAGGTCACCCGAGCCGAGTAGAACCACCACCGCCAGCCGGAACAGGACCCACAACCCGTGGGCCATCGCACCAGGCCAGCAGCCCAGCCGAACGCTCAACCGACAGCCAGGGCGTACCGCCGAAGCGGGATGCGTCCAAACTTTCTCTACGTCTTCAAGGCGACCCGCTGACGCGGGTCGGGCTGCACGGCCACCACACCCGCACACCCCCCGCTCCCCCCCCCCCGA
>NZ_JBHUYJ010000059.1:0-29762 GCF_042668715.1 Streptomyces sp. NPDC057271 | reverse complement strand
CTGGGGGATAATCGAAAAGGACAAGAATCCAAGCAAAAAGCGAAACAGAAAGGAGGGCGGGACCGCGGGGGGGGGGGGCGGCAAGTTTTTTTTCATGCCGGAAAGGCGACCCGCGGACGTGTTTCCCGCGGCACGGCCGCCCACCCGGCCCGCTCTCGGCTCCGCCACCGCGGGCCGGCCAGCGACCAGGCCGCGCAAAGACAGCACAGCGGACGAACGGAAGCGCGGAGAGATCCGAACGCGCCCGCACGGCGAACGCCAGGCCGACGGCAAGGCGATGGCGGGGAGTTGGCTGAGCCGAAGGTCCGGAGGTGGGGGCGGTCGGCTCCGTGGGCTTTACCCACCTCCCCGGGTCGGGGCCCGCGTCGAGCAAGGCCAGGGGGTCACTCGTTCAAATTCCGGGCAGGATCACAGCCTGCCCGAGTTGCCGGGCCAGCGTACGGCCCCCTGACCATGCCCGACCCCAACCCGGGCAGGACACCGGCCAAAGCCCACTCCACCGCCCTCAGGCGCGCAGCCGTCTGACGGCAACGCCGACGGCAACAGGGGCGCACAGCGCGGCACTTCCACGCACACCTACGGACCAGCCGGAATTCGCTGACCAGCGAAAATGCAGGTGACGGCCGCCCGGCGAGCACACGTACTATGTACTCGCGGGCAGCACGCCGATCCTCGTACACAATTCGAATTGCGTTCGAGGCCCGGATGGCCGATTCGTGTCAAATCCAAACCTCGTGGGGGACAAGAGATATGCAAGAGTGTCATTGCATGCCTCCACTAAGGCGGCGATTAGAAGTGCCGCTCCAAAAGACGCGAACGGGAACTTCATCGACCCTAATACCGGTCAAATAATCCCTGCCAGGGGACCGTTCCACTACGGACATAAGCCGGGTTTCGAGTATTGGCGCAGCCGCGACATGGCCGCCGCCAAGGGATGGACGCGCGAACAGTTCATCGCCTACGAGAACAACCCTAACCACTATCAAATAGAAGACCCCGCCAACAATTTGAGTCACAAGTATGAGCAGCCATAACGCAAGTCACGACCGTCTCCGCCAAGCAGCTCTTCGAGGCGATATCCTCGAGATCGAGGAGCTGCTTGCCGCCGGAGTTGACGCGAACGTGGGTGACGCCAGCGGCTTCACCGCGCTACATCTCGCAGCCCAGGAGTACCAGGTGGATGCCGCTAGGTCACTCCTGGATGGCGGCGCCAGTGTGGACCGGAAGAACCGCTTCGGAAATACTCCGTTGTTCGTCGCAGTTTTCAATTCACGAGGACGCGGGGAAATGATTCGACTCCTTCGATCTAAAGGTGCCGATCCAAATATGGAAAATGATAACGGCCAAACGCCCCTCGGGTTGGCCCGACTCATTGCGAACTATGACATCGAGGTCTATTTCTCGGATCTCGAGTAGCGGAGAGAGTCACCCTTGAGTTGGCTGCTTGAGGGGATTGCGAACACAGTCACATCCCGGCGGGATACGCATCCGGGGCCTGCTGAATCCCTTTCCAGCGTGCGTCGAAGGCCTGCCCGACTAGGATGGAGTGTGTGAGCTTCGGCAGCGGCGACTGGAACAGCGTCCGCTTCATCGTGGCTGTCGGCGACTGGTCCGGCGACGGCCGCAAAGGGACCTTCTGACACTTCGCGACGGCTCGCTCAGTTGGCCTCCGGACCCATTCGACTGCGCGCACCCTGGCGGTGCGCGCAGTCGGTGCGTTCGGCGCCTCTTCGACCGCGTCCGTCGTCGCCCAGGCCGGTAGGGGTCCGAGCGGCACGAACGGAACCCATGGCGAACCCGGCCAACACATTGCATCAGGGGCTGTGAGACGGGAGAACAGAGACTGCACGGAGAAGGCCGTGAAGGTCCGGCCTCCAGGCTCGTCCGACGCCCCAGAGCGGCGGCCATCGGCCATCGCAAGATCTGCGATCATGGAGCTGGGGCGCGGGGGTGCTCCCTATCTCGAAGGGCCTGCCTTGGGACGCCCCGACAAAGCCGTGCGTGCGGCGATTGCGCGCCGCCGTTCGGACGCGATCGACCTCCGACTCGCCGGCGTGGACTGGCTGACCATCGCCCGCAAGCTCGCCGCCGACCCCGCCGTCAACAGCGACGGCATGGCCTACTCGCAGGGGTACGGCATCAAGCGGTACCGGAAGAAGCAGGACCCGCCAGGCGATGAGGCCCTGATTCACGCCGCCTGCCGCGACGTCCACCAAGCCCTCGCCGACCGGCGCGCCGAGCTGAACGACGACGTCGACGAGCTGCGTGCGCTCGAGGCCGACCGCCTCGACCGGCTGTTCTTCGTCGCCTACAAGAAAGCTGTCCGCGACCAGGACCTCGCGGCCGTCGACCGCACGCTGCGGATCATGGAGCGCCGCGCCCGGCTCCTCGGCCTGGACATGCCTGCCCGCACCGAGCTGTCCGGCCCCGCCGGCGGCCCGGTCCAGGTCGAGACCGCCTCGGCGGCCGAGCTGGAGAAGCTGATCGCGCTCACCGACCCGGACACCGAGTGAGGCCCCGGGACAACGCGAAGGTCGTCGCCCGCTACAAGACGCTGCCGCCGGCGCAGCGCCGCTCCATAGCCCGGTCCGCCTCCCCGGAGCTGCGGGCCGAGCTCGTCCGCGCCGAACGGCAGCTCGCGATGGACCGCTCCGCGGGCGCGCTCGCCGCCGTGCTCACCGGGGGCCGTGAGATGCAGGCCCCTCATCTCGACCTGATCGACCAGGCGTTCATCGACATGGCCGAGGGTCGGTGCGACCGCGTCATGCTCACCATGCCCCCGCGGCATGGCAAGAGCCGACGCGCCTCCCGCTGGGCCCCGCTGTGGTACCTGCGGCGCAACCCCGGCCACCGCCTGATGATCGCCAGCTATTCCGCTGACCTGGCCGACGACCACGGCCGGTGGATCCGAGACGCCATCCTCACTTGGGGCGACGACCTCGGCCTCCAGCTGAAGCCCGGCAGCCAGGCCGCCAACCGCTTCGACATCGTCGGCGGCGAAGGCGGACTCCTCGCGGCCGGGCTCGTCGGCGGTCTGACCGGACGCGGCGCACACATCGCCATCGTGGACGACCCGGTCAAGGACGTGGCGGACGCCGACTCCCCGACCATGCGCAGGCGTGCCTGGGACTGGTGGACCTCCGTCATCCAGACCCGACTCGAACCCACCGGCGCCATATGCCTGATCCAGACCCGCTGGCACGAAGACGACCTCGCCGGACGGATCCTCGCCACCGAACGCGACGCCTGGCGCGTCATCGACCTTCCCGCACTCGCCGACAGCCCGGACGCTCCGCTCGGCCGCCAGCCCAAAGAGGCCCTGTGGCCCGAGCGGTTCAGCACCGCCCACCACGCCGAGAACCGCAAGCGCGTCGGCGAACGCGTCTGGGGAGTCCTGTCCATGCAGAAGCCTCGCCCGCGGGAGGCGTATGGCAGCGCAAGTGGATCGACAACGCTCGCATCAACGCCGTCCAGTTCTCCGGCCTCGAATTGGCCCCCATCATCGTCGCCGTCGGCGACGAGACCGGCATCGTCGGAGTCGCCCGGGACTTCGACCGGCAGCTGTACGTCCTTGCCGACCGGTCGGGCTCGATGTGCGCCAACGACTGGGGCCTTGCGGTCTGCCGCCTCGCCCTCGAACTCAAGGCTGACGCCATCGTGGTGGAGAAGGAGAACTACGCCGGCGATGCCCTCGCGCACCGTCCGCGCGCCCCATCCCGACGAATGTTCACGCCGCGCTGCACATCCCCGACCGGTACTCCCCCGGTGTCATCCCGAACCACTTCCTGAACGCCAGGTGGAAGCCCACCGCGCTCTGGTAGCCGACGCGGGCCGGGACCGCCGACTGGGGGAGGGTGGTCTCGGAGAGGAGTCGGGCCGCCTCCTGCATGCGGCGGGAGGTGAGGTGGCGGGCCGGGGATTCGCCCACCAGGGCGCGGAAGGCCGCCGTGAACGCCGAGCGGGACATGCCGACCTCGCGGGCGAGGGAGTCGATCGTCCAGGGCTGGGCGAAGCGGGTCGCGATCATCACCATCGCCTGGCTGATGCCCGGGTGGCGCAGCAGTGGCAGCGACGTCGGGTTGTCCGCGAGGTCGCGCAGCAGGGGGCGCAGGGCGAGGACCAGCGCCATCTCGAAGGCGCGCAGGGTGATGAGGCGGTCGCCCGGGCCCACGGGGCGGTCCGGGGAGGCGAGCAGGCGGAGCGTGTCGCGGAGCAGCGGCTCGCGGTCGACCTGGGGGCCGTCGAGGACCAGGGCCCAGGGCAGCGAGGTGTAGAGCGTGCTGGCGGCGCTCGCGTCGTAGTGGAGTCCGGCGCACAGCAGCCGGCTCACCGCTCCGGTCCCGTCGATGCGTATCTCCCCGGACGTGCCGGGCCGCCGCTCGGGCAGTACGGCCTTGAGCGGGACGCCCTGGCGGTCCGGGCGGTCGGAGAGCCGGTGGGCGGTTCCGGTCGGGAAGACGATCAGGTCACCGGCGCTCAGCTCCAGCGGGGCCTCGCCGTCTCCCGTGATCCAGCAGCCGCCCTCCACGATGTAGTGGAGCACGGCACAGCTCTGCTCCGCGTCGCCCTCGATGGCCCAGGGCGCGCGAACGTGCCAGCGGCTGTCGAAGACGCCGGTCAGGCGGAGCGGTTTGAGCAGCTCGCTCAGGAGGTCCTCGGGCTCGTCTTCCTCACGCCGGTCGTCACGGTCGGTTGCCACGGTGTCCATGGACGATCCTTCAACTTCCGCCCCGGTTTGTTAATTGAACGGTGTGAGCCGCCGCCGCCAGCCTGAGAAAGACGTCATGGCAGCAGCCATACCTTATCGAAGGGCCTCAACGACACATGTCCAGTCAGATTCCGATGCGGGTCGCGGTCGTCGGAGCGACCGGTTTCCAGGGCGGCGCGATCGCGCGTCTGCTGGTCGAGCGCCACCACCGGGTCCGGACGCTCACCCGGCGCCCCTCGGGGGACCGCCCTCCGCTGCCCGGCGCCTTCTTCGTCGCGGGCGACCTGGCGCGCCCCGCGGACGTGCGGCGGCTCTTCGAGGGGACCACGCACGCCGTGGTGACGATGCCGCTCGTGTACGACGTGGAGCGGATACGCCGCTACGCGCGGAACGTGGCGCACGCCGCCCTGGCCGCCGGGACCGTGCGCCTGGTCTTCAACGCCAACACCCGTCTCCCGCACGGCCCGAACGCGGTCGCCGCGTTCGAGACCCGGCGGGTCGCCGAGGAGGAGCTGCGGGGCAGCGGCGTCCCGCTGGTCGTCGTACGGCCGCCGGTGTACCTGGACAACCTGTTCTCGCCCTGGAACGGGCCGGCGCTGGTGAACGAGGGAATTCTGGCCTATCCGCTGCCCGCCGCCACGCCGACGGCCTGGCTGTCGCACCGGGATCTCGCGGAGGCGGTGCACGCGGCGCTGACCGTGGAGGGCCTGGAGGGCCGGACCTTCGACATCGGCGGGGCCCGGTCGCTGACGGGCGACGAGCTGGCGGCCGCGTTCAGCCGGGGGCTCGGCCGGAGGGTGCGGTATCTGCAGCTTCCTCCGGAGGTCTTCGAGCGCGGGCTCGGCCGGCTCCTCGGACCGGAGACGGCGGCCGGTGTCGCCGGGATCTACCACTACATGGCGACGGGCGCCGACCCGCTGCTCCTCGCCGCCGACGACGGGGTGTCGGCGGAGGTGCTCCGCGTACGGCCCGCGCCGGTGGAGGAGTGGGTGACGCGCCAGCCGTGGCAGATGTGGTCCGGCGACGACGCGGAGGAGCAGTCCCCCTCCCCGCAGGGCTGACGCGGCGACACAGGCTCCCGTACGGGGACAGGGGGCGTGAGGCCGTCGCGCGAGCGCCCCGCCCCGACCCACTGCCACGCCGCCCCCGGGCGCCCCAGGCCGACCCGACCCACTGCCACGCCGCCCCCGAGCGGCTCAAGCCGCCCCGACCCACTGCCACGCCGCCCCCGAGCGGCTCAAGCCGCCCCGACCCACTGCCGCGCCGCCCCGCGCCGCCCCGACCCGCCCTCGTCCGCTGCGCGGATTCGGCCATTCGGCCCCGTCCCACAAGGACGGGGCCGGATTGTTGTGGGCACCGTGTCCTTGCACGCGCCACTCCGCCCGAGTAGGTAACAAAGCGCCGGATTGCCCACCCCCAGTGGGTGGAAGGCTCCCCCGGTACACCCCCGTACACCCCCGTACACCCCGGCACACACCCGTACGTACATCCCGTAGACCCGCCATCCGAGTGAACGCGGACAGGAGCGGCCATGCCCGCAACCCGCAAGCCGTCGACGGAGCTACAAAGAGCGCACCACCACCCGCACCCCCGTAACCCCTCAGGTGATGCTGTGAATCCGCTCATGGGACGCATTCCCGTTCTGGACGTCCGCCCGCTGGTCGACTGCGGCCGCCGGCCCGCGAAGGCGGTGGCCGGCGAGACCTTCGAGGTGTCGGCCACCGTCTTCCGCGAGGGCCATGACGCCGTTGCCGCCAATGTCGTGCTGCGCGGCCCGTCCGGCCGGCCCGGCCCCTGGATCCCGATGCGGGAACTGGCCCCCGGTACCGACCGGTGGGGCGCCGAGGTCACGCCGGACACCGAGGGCCGGTGGACCTACACGGTCGAGGCGTGGAGCGACCCGCTGGCGACCTGGCGGCACGCGGCGAAGATCAAGATCCCGGCCGGCATCGACTCCGAGCTGGTGCTCGCCGAGGGCGCGGAGCTGCACGAGCGCGCCGCGAAGGGCGTTCCGAAGAAGGGCGGCGGCCGGGAGGCTGTGCTGGCCGCGGCGGACGCCATGCGCGACGAGTCCCGGTCGGCCGCGGCCCGGCTCGCGGCGGCGCTCGCACCGCGGGTGACCGAGACCCTGGACCGGCACCCGTTGCGCGAACTGGTCAGCTCCTCACCCGCGTTGCCGCTCCAGGTGGAGCGCGAGCGGGCGCTGTACGGCTCCTGGTACGAGTTCTTCCCACGCTCGGAGGGCGTGAAGAAGGTCCGGGGCCGTACGAAGCCGGGCACGTTCCGTACGGCGGCGGAGCGTCTTCCGGCCATCGCGGCGATGGGTTTCGACGTCGTCTATCTCCCGCCCATCCACCCCATCGGCACCACCCACCGCAAGGGCCCCAACAACGCGCTCTCCGCGAGCCCGAACGACGTCGGCGTGCCGTGGGCGATCGGGTCCCCCGAGGGCGGCCACGACGCGGTCCACCCGGACCTCGGCACGATCGAGGACTTCGACGCCTTCGTCGCCCGGGCGCGTGAACTGCGGCTGGAGATCGCGCTGGACTTCGCGCTCCAGTGCTCGCCGGACCACCCGTGGGTGGAGAAGCACCCCGAGTGGTTCCACCACCGCCCGGACGGCTCGATCGCGTACGCGGAGAACCCGCCGAAGAAGTACCAGGACATCTATCCCATCGCGTTCGACCGGGCCGCCGACAACATGGACGGGATCGTGGCCGAGACGGTCCGGGTGCTGCGGCACTGGATGGACCACGGCGTACGGATCTTCCGCGTCGACAACCCGCACACCAAGCCCGTCGTCTTCTGGGAGCGGGTGATCGGCGAGATCAACCGGGCCGACCCGGACGTGATCTTCCTGGCGGAGGCCTTCACCCGGCCCGCGATGATGCGCACCCTCGGCGCGATCGGCTTCCAGCAGTCGTACACGTACTTCACCTGGCGCAACACCAAGGCGGAACTCACGGAGTACCTGACCGAACTGTCCGGAGACGTGGCGGCGCAGATGCGGCCGAACCTCTTCGTGAACACGCCCGACATCCTGCACGCCTACCTCCAGACCGGCGGCCGGCCGGCCTTCGAGGTACGGGCGGTGCTCGCTGCCACCCTCTCGCCGACCTGGGGCGTGTACGCGGGGTACGAGCTGTGCGAGGGCACCCCGCTGCGGGAGGGAAGCGAGGAGTACCTGGATTCGGAGAAGTACCAACTCCGGCCACGCGACTGGGAGTCGGCCGAGCGTACGGGCGCCACGATCGCGCCCCTGATCACCACGCTCAACCGGATCAGGCGGCGCCACCCGGCCCTGCGCCGGCTGCGGAACCTGCACTTCCACACCACCGACAACGACGCGGTGATCGCGTACAGCAAGCGATCGGGGCCGAACACCGTTCTGGTGGTCGCCAACCTCGATCCTCACCACACCCAGGAGGCCACGGTCTCGTTGGACATGCCGGAGCTCGGCCTCGACTGGCACGAGACCGTACCGGTGCGCGACGAGCTCACCGGCGAGACCTATCACTGGGGCAGGGCCAACTATGTGCGCCTCGAGCCGGGCGTCACGCCCGCGCACGTCTTCGCCCTGCGACCGTCCCCGTCGACCGGAGGGTCACCCACACCATGACAGTCAACGAACCCGTCCCTGACACCTTCGAGGACACGCCCGCCAAGGACCGTGATCCGGACTGGTTCAAGCGGGCCGTCTTCTACGAAGTGCTCGTGCGGTCCTTCCAGGACAGCAACGGGGACGGCGTAGGCGACCTCAAGGGCATCACGTCCCGGCTGGACTACCTGCAGTGGCTGGGCGTCGACTGCCTCTGGCTGCCGCCGTTCTTCAAGTCCCCGCTGCGGGACGGCGGCTACGACGTCGCCGACTACACGTCCGTGCTGCCGGAGTTCGGCGATCTCGCCGACTTCGTCGAGTTCGTGGACGCGGCGCACCAGCGCGGCATGCGCGTGATCATCGACTTCGTCATGAACCACACGAGCGACGCGCACCCGTGGTTCCAGGAGTCGCGCGCCAACCCCGACGGCCCTTACGGGGACTACTACGTCTGGGCGGACGACGACAAGCAGTTCCAGGACGCGCGGATCATCTTCGTCGACACGGAGACGTCGAACTGGACCTTCGACCCGGTGCGCAAGCAGTACTACTGGCACCGGTTCTTCTCGCACCAGCCGGATCTCAACTACGAGAACCCGGCGGTGCAGGAGGAGATCCTCTCGGCACTGAAGTTCTGGCTGGACCTCGGCATCGACGGCTTCCGGCTGGACGCCGTGCCGTACCTGTACCAGCAGGAGGGGACCAACTGCGAGAACCTGCCGGCCACCCACGCCTTCCTGAAGCGGGTCCGCAAGGAGATCGACGACCACTACCCGGACACGGTGCTGCTCGCCGAGGCGAACCAGTGGCCGGAGGACGTGGTCGACTACTTCGGGGACTTCCCCTCGGGTGGCGACGAGTGCCACATGGCGTTCCACTTCCCGGTGATGCCGCGGATCTTCATGGCGGTACGGCGGGAGTCGCGCACCCCGGTCTCCGAGATCCTGGCCAAGACCCCGGCGATCCCGGACGGCTGCCAGTGGGGCATCTTCCTGCGCAACCACGACGAGCTGACACTCGAGATGGTCACGGACGAAGAGCGCGACTACATGTACGCGGAGTACGCCAAGGATCCGCGGATGCGGGCGAACATCGGCATCCGGCGGCGGCTCGCCCCGCTGCTGGACAACGACCGCAAGCAGATGGAGCTGTTCACCGCGCTACTCTTCTCGCTGCCCGGCTCGCCGGTGCTGTACTACGGCGACGAGATCGGGATGGGCGACAACATCTGGCTCGGCGACCGGGACGGGGTGCGGACCCCGATGCAGTGGACGCCCGACCGGAACGCGGGCTTCTCGTCCTGCGATCCGGGCCGGCTCACGCTTCCGGCCATCATGGACCCGGTCCACGGCTACCAGGTCACCAACGTGGAGTCGGGGATGGCCTCGCCGTCGTCGCTGCTCCACTGGACGAAGCGGATGATCGAGATCCGTAAGCAGAACCGGGCCTTCGGGCTCGGCTCGTACACGGAGCTGCCGTCGTCGAATCCGGCGGTGCTCGCCTTCCTCCGGGAGTCCGGCGACGATCTCGTGCTCTGCGTGAACAACTTCTCGCGGTTCGCGCAGCCGACGGAGCTGGACCTGCGGCAGTTCGACGGGATGAGCCCCGTGGAGCTGATCGGGCAGGTGCGGTTCCCGGCGATCGGGCAGTGGCCGTACCTGCTGACGCTGGCGGGCCACGGCTTCTACTGGTTCCGCCTGAAGAAGGCCCGGTCGGCCAAGAGCTGACCGAAAATCGCCCAACTGCCCGGGGTGGGGCGGGTTTCCCCCGCGTCACCCTGGGCACTGTGTCCCACACACGGTCGATTCAGGTCCATACGGGCCTTCTTGTCGGGCCCATACGGATCTTCCCCTCCCGACACGTCCCGCACTTCCGGACAGTCGATGCTGCCATCCGGGACACTCTGCGCATTTGAACTCGATTCACGCGAACTCGAATCTGCGCCCCCCCGGGGAAAGGACGCGATGCCATGCCGGAGACCGCATCCACCACCCGGGCCCCGGCCGCCCTCCTCCCGTCACTCGCCCCCCTGCTCCATGAATGGCTGCCCCGGCAGCGCTGGTTCTCGGGCAAGGGCCGCCGGGTCATCGGATTCACGCTGGAAGCAGCCACCGAGCTGCTGCCGCTGGACGGTACGGGTCCCGGGCTGCTGCATCTGCTGGTACGGGTCGAACAGCCGGGACGCCCGGCCGGGACGCCCGCCGACTGCTACCAAGTGCTCCTGGGTGTACGGACCCAGCTGCCTCCGCGCCTCGCCCCCGCCCTGATCGGGCGGATCCGGCAAGGTCCGTTGGCCGGGCGGGCGGTCTACGAAGGGCTGCGGGACCCGCGGCTCGCCGGACTGCTCTACGAGCGGCTGCGCACACCGGGCCGGATCGGCCCGCTGACGTTCCACGGCTCGGCGCCGCTGCCCGCGTCCCTGGCACCGAGGGTCCTGGACGCCGAGCAGTCCAACTCCTCCCTCGTGTACGGCGATGCGTACATCCTGAAGATCTTCCGACGGGTCAGCCCCGGCGTGAACCCGGACCTGGAGCTGCCGCTCGCGCTGGCCCGGGCCGGCTGCGCGCGGGTACCGGCGCCGGTGGCCTGGTTCGAGTCGGGCGCGAGCACGCTCGGCGTCCTCCAGCCCTATCTGCGGGACTCGCGCGACGGATGGCGCCTCGCCCTCGACGCGCTGGCGGAGGGGCGGGAGTTCACGGCCGAGGCGCGGGCGCTCGGGCGGGCGACGGCCGAGGTGCACCTCGCGCTGGCGAACGCGCTGCCGACGGAGCGGCTGCACCGGACGCAGACCGAGCATCTGGCCGGGGAGATGGACCAGCGGCTGCACGCGGCGGCACAGGCGGTGCCGGCGCTGCTGCCGTACGTGCCGGGGCTGCGGTCGGTCTTCGCGGCCGCCGGGGACACGGTCGGCACGGGGCGGCTGCAGCGGGTGCACGGCGACCTGCACCTGGGGCAGACGCTCCGGGCGACGGACGGCGGCTGGGCGGTGATCGACTTCGAGGGAGAGCCCGCGAAGCCGCTCGCCGAGCGGTGCCGCCCGCAGCCGGCGGTCCGTGACGTGGCGGGGATGCTCCGTTCCTTCGACTACGCGGCGCGCACGCACCGCCCGTGGAAGCCCGAGTGGGCGGCGCGCTGCCGTGCGGCGTACTGCTCGGGGTACGCGGAGGCCTCCGGCGCGGACCCGCGCACGGACCCGGCGCTGCTGCGCGCCTACGAGACGGACAAGGCGGTCTACGAGGTCCTCTACGAGGCCCGTCACCGCCCGGACTGGCTCCCGGTCCCCATGGCCGCGATCGAACGCCTCGCGGGAGCGGAGTGAACCCGGACCCCCGCCATGGACGCGCGAAGCCCGTTCGGCGGAGTGTCCTGTGCGGGACCCGCGCCGTTGCGGTTGCGTGGGAACCGGCGCATCTTCATCGGCCCATCCTTCCGACACCCTCGCAGGAGGCATCCCCGTGACCGCCCGATCCGCTCGCAAGACGGCAGCGCCCCCGGCCAAGACGCCCGCACCCCGGGCCGCCCAGGAGGTACGCAAGGCGCCGCCGCTCGACCCCGGGGACCGGGCGAGGCTGCTCGCCGGGGAGCATCACGACCCGCACGCCCTCCTCGGCGCGCACCCCGTCCGCGGCGGGGTCGTGATCCGGGTGCTGCGCCCGTACGCCCGTGAGGTCGCCGTCCTCGCCAAGGGCAAGCGCGTCGTCCTGCACGACGACGGCGACGGACTCTTCTCGGGGCTTCTGCCGCTGCTGCGCAAGATCCCCCCGTACGAGCTCCGGGTCCGCTACGACGGCGACGAGCTGCCCGTGGAGGACCCCTACCGCTTCTTGCCCGCGCTCGGCGACCTCGACCTCCACCTGATCGGCGAGGGCCGGCACGAGGAGCTGTGGAAGGCGCTCGGAGCCCGGCCGATGGTCCACCAGGGCGTCACCGGAACCCGGTTCACGGTCTGGGCCCCCAACGCCCGGGGCGTCCGTGTCACCGGCGACTTCACCCACTGGGACGGCACCGCGCTGCCGATGCGCTCGCTGGGAGCGACCGGTGTCTGGGAGCTGTTCGTGCCCGGGATCGGCGAAGGCGCGGTGTACAAGTTCGACATCGCCCGGCCCGACGGCTCCCACACGCTGCGTGCCGACCCGATGGCCCGGCGCACCGAGTGCCCTCCGAACACCGCCTCGATCGTCACCGACTCGTACCACGAGTGGAGCGACGCGCAGTGGATGGCGGGCCGGGGCGCCCGCCCGCACCACGAGGCACCGTTCTCGGTCTACGAGCTCCACCTCCCCTCCTGGCGGCCCGGTCTGACGTACCGGCAGCTCGCCGAGCAGCTGCCGGACTACGTCCGCGATCTCGGCTTCACGCACGTGGAGTTCATGGCCGTCGCCGAGCACCCCTTCAGCGGCTCCTGGGGCTACCAGGTCACCGGCTTCTACGCGCCGACGGCCCGCATGGGCACGCCCGACGACTTCAAGTACCTCGTCGACGCGCTGCACCGGGCCGGGATCGGCGTCCTGATGGACTGGGTGCCCGCGCACTTCCCGCGCGACGACTGGGCGCTCGCCGAGTTCGACGGCCGGCCGCTGTACGAGCACGAGGACCCGCGCCGCTCCGCGCACCCGGACTGGGGGACGCTGGAGTTCGACTACGGCCGCAAGGAGGTGCGGAACTTCCTGGTCGCCAACGCGGTGTACTGGTGCGAGGAGTTCCACCTCGACGGTCTGCGCGTGGACGCGGTCGCCTCGATGCTCTACCTCGACTACTCGCGTGAGAACGGCGAGTGGCTGCCGAACGAGTTCGGCGGGCGGGAGAACCTGGACGCGGTCGCCTTCCTCCAGGAGATGAACGCGACGGTCTACCGTCGCTGCCCCGGTGTCATCACCTTCGCCGAGGAGTCGACGGCCTGGGACGGCGTGACGAGGGCGACCGACCAGGTCGGCCCCGGCGGCTTCGGCGGTCTCGGCTTCGGCATGAAGTGGAACATGGGCTGGATGCACGACTCCCTGGGCTACGTCGCCAAGGAGCCCGTGCACCGCAAGTACCACCACAACGAGATGACGTTCTCGATGGTGTACGCGTACAGCGAGAACTACATCCTGCCGATCTCCCACGACGAGGTCGTGCACGGCAAGCAGGCCCTGGTCTCGAAGATGCCCGGCGACTGGTGGCAGCAGCGCGCCAACCACCGCGCGTACCTCGGCTTCATGTGGGCCCACCCGGGCAAGCAACTGCTCTTCATGGGGCAGGAGTTCGCCCAGGGTGCCGAGTGGTCGGCCGAGCACGGGCCGGACTGGTGGCTGCTCGACCCGTCGTACGGGGCGGAGGCGGACCACCGGGGCGTACGGGACCTGGTGCGCGATCTGAACACGGTGTACGGGGACACCCCGGCGCTGTGGGAGCGCGACACCGTCCCCGCGGGCTTCCAGTGGGTGGTCGGCGACGCGGCCGAGGACAACGTCTTCGCCTTCCTCCGCTACGACGCCGAGGGCTCGCCGCTGCTCGCGGTCTGCAACTTCTCCCCCGTCGTACGGCACGACTTCCGGCTCGGGGTCCCGGACACGTGCGCGGCCTGGGTGGAGGTCCTGAACACGGACGAGACGCGGTACGGCGGCGGTGGAGTGGTGAGCACCGATCCGGTGAAGACCGAGTCGGTGCCCTCCCACGGCCGTTCGGCGAGCGTACGGATGACGCTGCCGCCGCTGGCGACGGTCTGGCTCAGGCCCGCCTGACGATCCCCAGCCGCTGAGTGGCCCGGGTCAGCGCCACGTACAGGTCGTTGATGCCGTGCGTGGCGCCGGCCCGGATGCCGTCCGGGTCGACGACGAGGACCGTGTCGAACTCCAGGCCCTTGGCCTGACGGGGGTCGAGCAGGACCACCGGGCGGGTCAGGTCGGGCGCCGCGCCGTGCGAGGCGTCCGGCAGGGCCGCGACCAGCTCCGGGTGGAGCTCCGGCGGGGCGATCACGGCGAGGCGGCCCTCCTCGCGCGCCTCGGCGGCCACGGCGTCGGCGGTCTCCTTCACCGGGTCCTCCACGGTCCGCTCCCAGGGCTCGACGCCCGTGGAGCGGACCGAGCGGGGCGGCTCGAAGCCCGGGTCGGCCGCACGCCGTACGTCGGCGGCGACCGCCATGATCTCGGCGGGGGTCCGGTAGTTGACCCCGAGCCGTACGAGCTCCCAGCGGTCGTCCACGTACGGCGCGAGGATCCGCTCCCACGCCCCGACGCCCGCCGCGTCGCCAGTCTGCGCCGGGTCGCCGACGAGGGTCATCGAGCGGTTGGGGCTGCGGCGCATCAGCAGCCGCCAGGCCATCGCCGAGAGCTCCTGCGCCTCGTCGACGATGATGTGGCCGAAGGCCCAGGTGCGGTCGGCGGCGGCGCGTTCGGCGGCGCTGCGGTGGTCGGCCTCCTCGTGCCGCTCGGCGAACCGCTCGGCGTCGATGATGTCGTGCGCGGCGAGGACCTCGGCGGCGTCCTTGTCCTGCTCCTCCTTGTCCTCGAACTCGTAGGTGCGGGAGGCGTAACTGACGTCGAGCACGCCCTGCGCGTACTGGATCTGCTTCTCCCGCTCGGCCTCGGCGGCCGCGCGGGCTGCGGAGTCGTCCACGCCGAGGAGTTCGGCGGCCTCGTCGAGGAGCGGTACGTCGGCGGGGGTCCAGGGGCCGTCCTCGCGCCGGATCGCCGCCGCGTCCTCGTCGGTGAGGTGGGTGGGCTCGGCGAGGTAGTCGGCGACGAAGGACTCGGGGGTGAGGTGCGGCCACAGGGTGTCGACGGCCGCGTGGACATCGGCGCTCGTGGCGATGCCCTTGGCGAGCAGGGCGATGTCGTCGGGGCCGAGGAAGTTGGGGCCGCCGTAGGGGTCGGCGCCGATACGGTCGGCGAGCTGCTCGGCGAGCGCGTCGAGGATGTGGAAGACGAAGTAGGGGCGGGCGAGGTTGTGCGGCAGGGCGGTCTCGCGGGCCTTGTGACGGGCCTCGAGGGCCATGTCCCAGTCGATGACGAGGTCGCCGTCGTCGTGCGGGACGACAAGCGGCTCGCCGCGCGCGGGGACCTGCTGCCGGTCGCGCACCGCGTGGGCGAGCGCCTCGGCCATCGTGGCGGCGCCCTTGACGGCGGCGGCGCGGGGGGTGTCCGTACCGGTGGCGCGGACGCCGGGGAAGAGTTCGGCGGGGGTGGCGAGGAGGACGCCGGTCTCGCCGAGGGAAGGCAGGACGTTGCCGATGTAGCCGAGGAAGGCCGGGTTGGGGCCGACGATGAGGACGGCGCGCTTGGCGAGCTGCTCGCGGTGCGCGTAGAGGAGGTATGCGGCTCGGTGCAGGGCCACTGCGGTCTTGCCGGTGCCGGGGCCTCCCTCGACGACGAGGACGCCTCGGTGCGGGGAGCGGATGATGCGGTCCTGCTCGGCCTGGATGGTCTGCACGATGTCGTGCATGCGTCCGGTACGGGCCGCGTCGAGCGAGGCGAGGAGCACCTCGTCGGCGTCCCGGTTCTCGTGCCCGGTGCGGGTCCGGTCGGCGAGGTCGAGGACCTCGTCGTGGAGGGCGGTCACCTCGCGGCCCCGGGTGGTGATGTGCCGGCGGCGGCTGAGGCCCATCGGCTCGTACCCGGTGGCGAGGTAGAACGGCCGGGCGACATCGGCGCGCCAGTCGACGACGAGGGGGGTGCGGTTCGGGTCGTCCTTCCGGACGCCGATCCTGCCGATGTGGTGGTCGCGCCCGTCCTGGAAGACGAGCCGCCCGAAGCAGAGGCCGCTCTCCCCCGCGTTGAGGGCGCCGAGCACCCCGGACTGTTCGGCGACCAGCACGTCACGTTCGAGGCGCCCCTGATTGCCGACCCAGGGCGTCTTCAGGGCCCGGCCGACGGCCGCCTCGGCCTGGTCCCTCAGGTCGTCGAGTCGTGCGTAGAGCTCTGTGATGAATTGCTGCTCTTTCCGAAATTCCTCGGTTGACAATTCGACTCCCGGCGCGATACAGTGCGTTTATTGAACTTCTCCCCGTCTACTTTTGTGTGTAGACACGGAATCCATGAATATACGCGAGCGACTGCCCCGGCTGCAATTCTAGTCGGGGTATTTTCATGTCTCATGGGGAGAGAGACGGGGAAAGACGCTGCGCGTGATCTGCTGATCGCGCGGGGAGCGGACGGGATGGACCACCCGGGCGGCACACTGCTCGCCCACCTGGACCAGGTCGAGGCCCGGCTGACCGCCTGGGGCGCCCGGGAAGCACTCCGCCTCGCAGGCCTGTGCCACGCCTTCTACGGTACGGACGGCTTCGCCGGGCATCTGCTGCCGCTGGAAGGGCGGGCCGTCCTGGCGGCGGTCATCGGCGAGGAGGCCGAGAAGCTCGTGTACTTCTACGCGAGCTGCGACCGGGACGTCTCGTACGCGACGCTCGGGAACGAGGACGGTCTTTTCCGGGACCGATTCACGGGCGAGACATTCAGGCCGACCGAGCGGCAGCGGAGGGATTTCGCGGAGCTGACGGCGGCGAACGAGCTGGACGTGCTGGAAGAGAACCGCGATCTGCGGATCCGCCACGGAGGCGGCCTGCTGCGACTCTTCACACGATGGCGGCCGCTGCTGAGCGAGGCGGCCTTCGAGGACGCACGGCGGAGCCTGACCCTGAAAGGCCGGGAACACGAGGCGTTCCTGGCCGGCCTGGAGCGCGGCGACGTCGTCACCGGCGTCGTCTCGCACATCGCGAGCTTTCACGTGACCTTCGTGGAACTGGGCGGCGTGGAGGGGATGATGAACATCCCCGAGGTGGCCTGGGGCCCGTACGACCTCCCCGGTGACGTCATCCGGGAAGGGCAGCAGTTCTCCTTCGAGGTCCTGGGCGTCGACCTGGGCAGGGAGAGGATCTTCCTGTCCCTCAAAGGCCTGGAGCCCGACCCGCTGCGCGCCTTCGTCCGCGCCGGCTTCGGCGGTGTGCGGACGGGGCGCGTCACGCGGACGGTTCCGTCGGGCGTCCGCGTCCTCGTCACCGACGGGGTGGAGGTCCTCGTCGACCGCGAGGACCTCGACGGCCGCTCGCCCCAGGCCGGGGACGCCCTGACCTTCGAGGTCACCGCCGTCAACGTGGTCACCCGCCGTGTGCGCCTGAGCCTGCGGGAATAAGGCCGCGCGCGCCGCCGTGCCACCTGTTAGCGTCACCCGCATGAAGCGTGCCGCGGTCATCACGACGACGCCGGAGAGTGTCCCGGCGCGCTGACCGCTGTCTGACGTCACGAAGCCCCGGGGCCGAGCGCCCCGGGGCTTCGTCGTTCCTCAGGCCGCTCGTCCCCGGGCGGCACCCCAGGAGGGCGACATGCACCACGACCACCGCAAGCTCGGCCGAGAGCTGGACATCTTCGACACCGACCCGCTGATCGGGGCCGGTCTGCCGTACTGGCTGCCCGACGGAGCCGTCGTACGGCACGCGCTGGAGGAGTACGTACGGGCGGTCGAGCGGCGGGCCGGATACCGGCACGTGTACTCGCCCGTCCTCGGGAAGCGTGAGCTGTACGAGATGTCCGGGCACTGGGCGCACTACAGCGACGACATGTTCCCGCCCATGGAACTCGGCGGCGAGCAGGTCGTCCTGCGACCCAGTCTCTGCCCCCACCACGCGGTGATCTACCGCTCCCGCCCCCACAGTCACCGCGACCTGCCGCTGCGCATGGCCGAGCTCGGGCCCATGTACCGCTCCGAACTCTCCGGCGTCCTCGGTGGGCTGACCCGGGTCCGGGCCATCCAGCTCAACGACGCGCACGTCTTCTGCACCCTGGACCAGGTCCGGGAGGAGGCCGCGGGCGCGCTGGAGCTGATCCGCGGGGCGTACGAGGCGATGGGCATCGTCCCCGCGCGCTACCGGCTCTCGCTCCCCGGGCCGGGCGGGAAGTACGTCGACGCCCCCGAGCTGTGGCGGCACTCCGTCGCCCTCCTCCGGGAGGTGCTCGACGACTCCGGGCTGCCGTACGAGTCCGCCGGGGGCGAGGCGGCGTTCTACGGCCCGAAGATCGATGTACAGGTCGCCGACCGGGCCGGCCGTGAGTCCACCCTGTCGACCGTGCAGATCGACTTCCACCAGCCGGAGCGGTTCGACCTGCGCTACATCGGCGCGGACGGCGCCAGGCACCGTCCGGTCATGATCCACCGCAGTGTCGTCGGCAGCGTGGAGCGTGCCGTCGCCCAGCTTCTCGAACAGCACGGCGGCGCGTTCCCCGGCTGGCTGGCCCCCGTCCAGCTGGTCGTCCTGCCGGTCTCGGAGTCCGAGCGGTCCGTCGCCCAGGCGCTGGCCGCCCGGTGCGTCGCGCGCGGGCTGAGGGCGGAGGTGGCGGGCCCCGACCGGGGCAGCCTCGGTGCCCGTGTCCGGGAGGCGCGCCTCGTGCCGTACCAGGCGGTCGTCGGCGCGAAGGAGGCCGCGGACGGTCTGGTGGCGCTGCGGCTGCGCGACGGCCGCAGGCTCGACCCGCTGCCGGCCGACGAGGTCCTGCGACGGATCGAGAACCTCGTCGGCGCGCACAGCACCGCGCTGTGGGAGCCGGTGCCAGGGACCGAGCCCCAGACCGGGCCCGGGGCCCAGCCCGGGTCGTAGCCAGGTCCTGGGCCGGGGCCGGGGCCGGGTCGTAGCCAGGTCCTGGGCCTGGTCCGGGCCTGGGCCTGGTCCGGGCCTGGGCCTGGTCCGGGCCTGGGCCTGGTCCGGGCCTGGGCCTGGTCCGGGCCTGGGCCTGGGTCGTCAGCGGTCGATTCCCGTGCCGCGAGTCGGCTGCGGCGTGGGCGGCGGGGGCGTCGTCGGGGTGGCAGGACCTCGGGGGTCCGGGGGGCGGGTCGGGGCCACGGTCACTCCGGGCATGAACGCGGCGCCCCTGCTCACCCCTACCGTGGTGTCGCCCTGCTGGAAGGCCCGCGCGGGGGGCCGGGCAGGGACGGGCGGGGCGGCCGCCGGCACCGGAGGGACAGCGGGCTTCACGCCGAAGTCACCCCGGTCGGTGGTGATCAGCCCGGTGGCCAGGCCCTGTTCGGCCAGCTGCTCGGCGTTCTCCCGGCCGACGGAGTAGCCCCGGCCCGTGTCAGCCGCCTCGTACAGGCTCCGGATGAACCCCTCGGGCGCCATACGGCCGCCGTACCAGTCGCGCCCGGCGTCGAACCTTTCACGGCCGGTCATCCAACGGTCGGCGTTCTGCTGCAGACACTGCTCTTCGGGGACCTCGACGGACAGCACGACACGCTTGTCGTAGCCCTCGTGCTGAAGGTCGTTGAGAAGGTTCGCGGTCCAGCCGAGGGCGCGCAGGGACTGGTCGTAGAGCAGGTTGTAGCCCTCGCTGCGGGCCCATTGCTCGATCATGTCCTGGACATGGCCCGACTCACGGTGGACCAGGGATGCCTTCTCCGATGGGGACAGCGCGCGGCCGTCGTGCAGCCGGTCGAGGGAGGCGGGAAGCTCCGGCGCGCCGCCGTGCTCGAAGAGCTTCACCTTGAACTCGTCCGGATCCAGAACGACGTAGTCGTCGAGGTCCACGCCGTGAACGCGGCGCAGCTCGTCGCCGAGCGCGGTGTCCTGCGCCTCCCACAGCGCCATGTTCTTCTGCGCTCTGCCCTTGCCGGAGCCGGGCGCCCCGCCCGTGAAGAGCACGGCGTGGCCGTCGCGGGGCTTGCCCTTGCACTGCTCCTTGAACTGCGCAATCAGGGCATCGTGCAGTAGCGCCCGGTCGGGAGACCAGATGCCCCCTGGGGCGTACCGGTTCTTGGTATCGAACTCCCCTGCCACCGCCAGGTCGCCACCGGGCCCCATACGCTGCTGGAGCTCCCGGTAGACCGGCTCGTGTTCCCCCGTCACGGGCATGTGCGGTTCTTCCCTTCCCCTGTTCATCCGGGACGTTGCCGAGTTCAGATCCCACGCTGCTGGAGAAGCGCTCGGATCACCTCGATGTCGTCGGCGGTGAGCTTGCCGAGCCCCCGCGCCTGGTTGACCACGGCCAGGGTGTTGTCCTGGTGCGTCGGCGCGGTGTGGGTCGGGTCGAACCACTCCTCCTCGAAGTCCCAGGCGGCGATGGCGGCCAGCGCCTCGTCGCGCGGGATCTCACCCGCCGCGTAGCGCTCGATGTACGCACGCAGCGATGGCTTGTCGGTCATACCTGTGGCTCTCTCTTCTCCGGTCGCGACGCCTGCCGTCGCCGTGTCAGGCGATCCTGCCAGAGGATTCCCGGCGCGCCGGGGGCAGTACGTCCTCCAGGTCCTGGAGGAGACGGCGCCTGGGGCGGGCTCCGACCATGGACTTCACGGGTTCGCCGGCGCGGAAGACCATCAGCGTCGGCATGGACAGGACCGTCAAGGCAAAGGCCTTTCCGCTCGCCCGCCGCCGGCCCGGGTGGGCAGATCGCCTCCCAGCCGATCGGCCGACGGGTTGTCAGGACCCGTCTACGGCGCCGGGGGCAGGAGCGGTTTGCGCTCCACCGGGGACGACAGAACGATCGACGTGGTCGTCCGGCCGAGCGCCGAGGTCTGTTCCAGGACGTCTTCGAGGTGGATGGTGTCGGTGACGGCGACCTTGAGGATCCAGCAGTCCTCGCCGACGACGTGGTGGACCTCCAGGACCTCCGGGCGGGCGGTCAGCTCCAGTGTTCTGGGGTGCTTGAGGGTGTAGCCGCCGTGCGGGTCGACGCGGATGAAGGCCTGGATGCCGTAGCCGAGGCGGGACGGGGAGACATGGGCGCCGTAGCCGGTGATCGCCCCGCAGGCCTCCAGTCTGCGGACCCGTTCGGTGACGGCCGCGGGGCTCAGCCGGACGCGCCGGCCGAGCTCGCTCAGCTTGATCCGGCCGTCCTCCTGGAGAAGCTCCAGGATCTGCCGGTCGATGGGGTCGAAGGCCCCCGCCGAGGTTTCGTTGGCGGCAGAGCGCAGATGCCGTGGTTCCTTCGGTGCGGCCGCCTGGACTCCCATGTTTCCCCCTTCAGTCAACGAGGGCTCAACGTAACACTTGTCGCATGAACGTTTTGATCATCGGCGGGAACCGCTATTTCGGAAAGCGCCTGACGTCCCGTCTGCTGGAATCCGGGCATGGCGTGACGATTCTCAACCGGGGTTCTTCGGAAGTCCCGATGGGCGTGGACCATCTGATCGCCGACCGGAACGACGAGGCCGCTCTGGAAAGCGCTCTGGGCGACCGGGTCTTCGATGTCGTCGTCGACCAGGTCTGTTACACCCCGCGCCAGGCGGCGATCGCCCGGCGGGTTCTCGGGCCGCGCACACGGCGTTATGTGATGACGTCGACGGTCGAGGTGTACGAGTACGAGAACTCCCCCGGACCCGTACGGGAGGAGGCGGTCGATCCGCGTACCGTCACCGTCGATCCCGATCTCCCCTGGGACGAAACGGAGTTCCTCGACGCGCACTACGGGGAGGGGAAGCGGCAGGCGGAGGCGGTCCTCGCGGCCGGGCCCGCTTTCCCGTACGCGGCGGTACGGGTCGCCCACGTACTGGGGGGTGACGACGACTTCACCGGCCGGGTCGACCATTACGCGGATCGTATCCGGGTCGGCGAACCGATCTGCGTACCCACGGAGAACCACCCGGCCACCTACGTGTATGTGGAGGAGATCGCGGAATTCCTGGCGTGGGCGGCCGAGGCCTCGTTCACCGGGCCGGTCAACGCGCATTCCCACGGTCCGCTCACCACCGCCGACATCTGCGCGGAGATCGAGCGCCGGATCGGGGGCCGGACCGTTTTCCAAGAGGTCGAGGTCGGTGAGGTGTCGCCGTTCTCGTTCGCCCGCTCGTACGGAATGGACAACTCCAGGGCGACGGCTCTCGGATTCTCCTTCAGCCATTCCACGGAGTGGCTGGGGCAGGCCCTTTCCGAGACGCTGGGGGTGCGCTGATGCGGTACCGCATGCTCGGAGACGTACGGGTCGGCGAGGTCGGTCTCGGCGCCATGCCGCTCTCCATCGAGGGGCGCCCCGACATGGACCGCGCCCTGGCCACGGTCCACGCGGCCCTGGACGCGGGCGTGACGCTGCTCGACACGGCGGACTCCTACCACCCGCCGGGCGGTCAGCCGGGCGCCGGCGAGCTGCTGGTGGCGCGTGCACTGGCCACGTACGGGGGTCGTGGCCGGACCGGGGACGTGCTCGTGGCGACGAAGGGCGGGCGCGGGCGGACCGCCGACGGCGGCTGGACGGTCGACGGGCGGCCGGAGCATCTGCGGCGGGCGGCCGAGGCGTCGGCGCGGCGACTCGGCGTCGAGGCGATCGGGCTGTACCAGCTCCACAAGCCGGACCCGGCCGTGCCGTACGCCGAATCGCTGGGAGCGATACGGGAGTTGCTGGACGCGGGCACGATCCGGCAGGCCGGGATCTCGAACGTGGATGTCGACGGGATCCGGCTCGCCCGGGAGATCCTGGGCGAGCGGCTCGTCTCCGTACAGAACCGGTACTCGCCGGCGGTCCGGTCCTCCGAGCCGGAGCTGCGGCTCTGCGCGGAACTCGGTCTCGCGTTCATGCCGTGGAGCCCTCTGGGCGGGATCTCGCGCAGCTCGCTGGACGGGGCGTCGACCCTGGAGGCGGACCCGCAGTTCGGGGCCTTCCACCGGGTGGCACGGGAGCGCGGGGTGAGCCCGCAGCGGGTGGCGCTCGCCTGGCTGCTGGCCCGTTCGGAGACGGTGCTCCCGATCCCGGGGGCGAGCCGGCCGGAGACCGTTCGGGATTCGGCGGCGGCCTCCGAACTCGTGTTGAGTACACGGGAATTGGCCGAGCTGGACGTTCGGTAGTCGAAGACACCGAACCCATTGACGGGCTCGGTGTCTCCATCTACAAAAGCTTCCTGAGAGCGCTCTCACGCCCTCAACCCCCACCGGAGGTGTTCTCCTTGAGCCGCGTCCGACGCACCCCCCTTCTCGCCTCACTCCTCGCCGGCGCCCTCGCCGCGGGCGCCCTGCTCGGCCTGGGCGGGGCCGGTACCGCCAGCGGCGCCGTACCCCCGGCGCCCGGCTGGTCGCTCCAGTGGAGCGACGACTTCGACGGCCCCGACCGCTCTCTGCCCAACGGCGCCGACTGGCAGATCGACACCGGCCACGGCTATCCGGGCGGCCCCGGGAACTGGGGCACCGGAGAGATACAGAACTACACGTCGAGCCCCGAGAACCTGCGTCTCGACGGCACCGGGAACCTCCGCATCACCCCGCTGAAGGACGGCGCGGGCAACTGGACCTCGGCCCGGATCGAGACGAAGCGGGCCGACTTCAAGGCTCCGGCCGGGGGAACCCTGCGCATCGAGGGCCGGATTCAGATGCCGAACGTGACGGGTGAAGCCGCCAAGGGCTACTGGCCCGCGTTCTGGGCGCTCGGCGCCCCCTACCGGGGCAACTACTGGAACTGGCCCGCCATCGGCGAGTTCGACATCATGGAGAACGTCAACGGGATCAACTCGGTCTGGGGCGTGCTCCACTGCGGCGTGAACCCGGGCGGGCCGTGCGGCGAGACCACCGGCATCGGCGCCAGCCGCGTCTGCCCGGGCGCGAGCTGCCAGTCGGCCTTCCACACGTACCGCTTCGAGTGGGACCGTTCGGTCTCCCCCAACGAGCTGCGCTGGTACGTGGACGACCAGCTCTTCCACAGCGTGGACGAGCCCCGGGTCGGCGCCCAGGCGTGGGCCGACATGACCAGCCACGCGGGGTACTTCCTGCTGCTCAACGTGGCGATGGGCGGCGCCTTCCCGGACGCCCTCGGCGGTCCGACGCCGACGGCCGCGACGGTGTCCGGGCGGCCGATGCTCGTCGACTACGTGGCGGTGTGGACGAAGGGCGGCGGCACGACGACCCCGCCGACGACCCCGCCGACCACTCCGCCGCCCTCGGGCTCCTCCCAGCTGTACCTGCGCACGGGGTCGGGCGCCGGGGACGCCCAGGCGGCCGCCGGGACCGTGTCCCTGGTCTCGGCGGGCGGCGGGAACCACGACGGTACGCCGTCCAGTCCGCAGGTCTTCACCTCCGGTCCGATCACACGGACGTACAACGGCGGCGCGACCCAGTTCGACCTGTTCGTGGACGCGGGGCCGGTGGTGGCCAACGGCCAGCAGGTACGGGTCAGTTACGACCGTACGGGCGACGGGAGCTGGGAGCGGGTGGAGACGTACCGGTACTTCGCGACCGATCCGGTGCCGGGGTACGAGCACTACACGCAGGCGAGCGGCCTGAGGTCGGCGACCGGAAGCCACGGGAACCTGTCGAACGGACGGGTCCGGATCGAGGTGTGGAACGCGATCGGGAACGGGGCGAGCACGGTCGGCGTGGGAAACCAGTCGGTGGTACGGATCCCGTTCTCCTGACCGGTGACGTGGGTCGGTGACCTGGATCGGTGACCTGGGTCGGTGGCGCAGGCCGGCCACGCCGACCGGGGACGTCCACCGGGTACGTCGGCCGGCGACGTCGACCGGGGACGTCCACCGGGTCGTCGGCCAGGGGCCGTCGGCCGGCGGCGTCGACCAGGGACGTCCATCGGTGACCTACGGGAAAGGCGCCCCCGGCCGTGTGAGCGGCCGGGGGCGTCCCGTACCCCGGAGCCCGGATCCGGCTCAAGGCCCGGGAGCCGGGGCGGTCTCCGGATCCATGTGGTGGATCCACTGTCCAGGATCCGGTGTCCGGAATCATGGATTCTGGACATTGGATCCTGGATCCGATATCGCTCAGACGCCCGCACGGGCCTTCTCGTCCTCGGCCCGCTGATCCGGTACGGGCGACTCCTCGTCCGGCTCCGGCAGGGCCGCGTGGTCGTCGACGAGGGTCTTCTCGTCGAACGGAACCCGCCCCGCGAGCACCTCCGCCACCCGCTGCTTGTCGATCTCCTTGGTCCAGGTGCCGACGAGGACGGTCGCGACCGCGTTGCCGGCGAAGTTCGTCAGCGCGCGGGCCTCGCTCATGAAGCGGTCGATGCCGACGATCAGGCCGACGCCGTCGACGAGTTCGGGGCGGTGCGACTGCAGACCGCCGGCGAGGGTCGCCAGGCCCGCGCCGGTGACACCGGCAGCACCCTTCGACGCGATGATCATGAAGGCCAGCAGGCTGATCTGCTCGGCGACGGAGAGCGGGTTGCCCATCGCCTCGGCGACGAAGAGGGAGGCCATCGTCAGGTAGATCGCCGTGCCGTCCAGGTTGAAGGAGTAGCCGGTCGGGACGGTGATGCCGACGACGGGCTTGCTGACACCCAGGTGCTCCATCTTCGCGATGAGCCGCGGGAGCGCGGACTCGGAGGACGAGGTGGAGAGGATCAGCAGGAACTCGCGGCCCAGGTACTTCAGGAGCGTGAGGATGTTGACGCCCGCGACGATCCGGAGCAGCGCGCCCAGCACCACGAAGACGAACAGGGCGCAGGTGACGTAGAAGCCGATCATGATGACCGCGAGCGACTTCAGCGCGTCGACGCCGGTCGCGCCGACGACCGCCGCGATGGCGCCGAACGCGCCGACCGGCGCGACCCACATGATCATGGCGAGGATGCGGAAGACCAGCCGCTGGATGTGCCCGATGCCACGCAGCACGGGCTCCCCGGCCCGCCCCATGGCCTGGAGGGCGAAGCCCGCGAGGAGGGCGACGAGCAGGGTCTGCAGGACCTCGCCCTCGGTGAAGGCGGAGACCAGCGTCTTGGGGATGATCCCGAGCAGGAAGTCCGCCGTGGACTCGCTCGCCCCGTCGGCCTGCTGCGCGCCCGCCTCGGCGACCTCCTTGGTCAGATGGAGGCTGGAGCCCGGCTCCAGGAGGTTGCCGACGACCAGGCCGATGGCGAGGGCGACGGTCGACATCACGAGAAAGTACCCGAGCGCGAGCCCGCCGACGGCCCCGACCTTCGCGGCCTTGCGGACCGAGCCGACGCCGAGAACGATCGTGCAGAAGATGATCGGCGAGATCATCATCTTGATCAGGTTCACGAAGCCGGTGCCCAGCGGCTTGAGCTCGACGGCGAAGTCCGGCGCGACGAAGCCGACCGTGATGCCGAGGATCACGGCTCCGATGACGGCGAGATACAGGTAATGGGTGCGGTCCCGCTGTGCGGCCACGGGGTCCTCCTCGTGCTGATGGATGTCCACGTCCCGGTGGATCCCAGCGAATATCCATCAGCCTGTGACCCGGGTCACGCTTACGTTCGTTTCGTTCACGGCCGAACTGTCACACTGTCCGGCATGCGCATACCCGTCCCCCGCCCACGGAGCCTCGCCGGCCAGCTCTTCGCGATGCAGGTCGTGCTGGTGGCGGCGATCGTGGCGGGGTGCGCGGTCTTCGCGTACCTCACCGACCGGGACCAGGCCGAGGAGACCGCGCGCCGCCAGGTCACCGCGCTCGCGACGGCCGTCGCCGAGTCCCCCTCCGTGGTGGAGGCCGCGGGCTCCCCCGACCCGAGCGCGCGGCTCCAGCCGTACGCGGAGTCGCTGCGGAAGCACTCCGGAGTCGCCTTCGTCGTGATCATGGCGCCCGACGGCACGCGGTGGACACACCCCGAGCCGGACCAGATCGGCCGCACGTACCTCGGCCACATCGAGCCGGCCCTGCAGGGGACGACCTTCTCCGAGACACACCTGGGCACGCTGGGCCGCTCGGTCCGGGCGGTCGCGCCGGTGCTCGACGACGGCCGGGTCGTCGGCCTGGTCAGCTCGGGCATCACCATCGAGAAGATCAGCGAGCAGGTACGGGAGCAGGTCGTCGCACTGCTGGGCATGGCGGGGGCGGCGCTCTCGCTCGGCGGCGCCGGTACGTACGTCATCAGCGCCCGGCTGCGGCGGCACACGCACGGGATGAACGCGACCGAGCTGAGCCGGATGCACGACTACCACGAGGCCGCGCTGCACGCGGTGAGCGAGGGCCTGGTGATGCTGGACGGGCAGCGGCGGATCGCGCTGATCAACGACGGGGCGCGCGAGCTGCTCGGCCTGGACGCCGAGGTCGTGGGCCGGTCGGCGGCGGATCTGGACCTTCCGGTCTCGCTCACGAGCGCGCTGCTCGCCTCCGAGCCCCGGGTGGACGAGCTGCATCTGACGGCGGACCGGGTGCTCGTGGTCAACACCCGACCGGTGGTGGGCGGGGAGCGCCGCGGGACGGTGGTGACACTCCGGGACCGTACCGAACTCCTTGCGCTGTCAGGCGAGTTGACTTCCGAGCGGGGGTTCACACAGGCACTGCGCTCGCAGGCCCACGAGGCGGCGAACCGACTGCACACGGTCGTCTCGCTGATCGAACTCGGCCGGGTGGACCAGGCGGTGGGCTTCGCCACGGCGGAGCTGGAGCTGGCCCAGGCCCTCACCGACCGTGTCGTCGACGCGGTCGGTGAACCGGTCCTCGCGGCGCTGCTCCTGGGCAAGGCGGCGCAGGCCAACGAACGGGGTGTGGAGCTGGTCCTGACCGAGGACAGCCGGATAGACGACGGGCTCCTGCCGCCGGAGATCCCGTCGCGGGACCTGGTGACGATCCTCGGCAACCTGATCGACAACGCGGTGGACGCGACGAGCGGCACCCCGCACGCGCGCGTGACGGTCACCGCCCGCACCCGCGACGGCGAACTCCTCCTCCGGGTCTCCGACACCGGGCCGGGGATCGCCGAGTCCGACCGGGAGACGGCCTTCGACCGCGGCTGGTCCACCCACGGCCCCGGCCGGGGTCTCGGCCTCGCCCTGGTCCGCCAGGCGGCCACCCGCGCTTCGGGCACGGTGGTGCTGACCGACCCTCCGGAGGGCGGCGCCGAGTTCACCGTACGACTGCCGCTGGTGCGGGAGCGGGCCGGTGGCGGGACGCCGGAACCGAGGCACCATGACGGGGGCGGGGCGAGCAGGGAGGTTCCCGTATGAGCCAGGACATCCGCGTACTGGTGGTCGAGGACGACCCCGTCGCCGCCGACGCGCACGCGCTCTACGCGGGGCGGGTGCGGGGGTTCACGGTCGTCGGGGTCGCGCACTCGCGGGCCGCCGCCGTGCGCGTCCTCGACCGCGCACCCGTCGACCTCATCCTGCTCGACCTCTACCTCCCCGACGGTCACGGCCTCCAGCTGCTCCGCTCGCTGCGGGCTGGCGGACACTCCGCGGACGTGATCGCGGTGACCTCGGCCCGCGATCTGGCGATCGTGCGCGAAGGGGTGTCCCTGGGTGTCGTCCAGTACGTCCTGAAGCCGTTCACCTTCGCGACACTGCGGGACCGGCTCACCCGGTACGCCGAGTTCCGTGCCACCGCCGGTGAGGCGTCCGGCCAGGACGAGGTGGACCGCGCCCTGGCCACGCTGCGCGCACCGCAGCCGGCCTCGCTCCCCAAGGGCCTGAGCGCCCCCACCCTGGAGGCCGTCACCCGCACCCTCCGGGACGCCGTGGACGGACTGACCGCCACGGAGGCCGCCGCGGCCGTCGGGATCTCCCGGATCACCGCCCGCCGCTATCTGGAACACCTGGTCACGGACGGGCGCGCCGCCCGGGCTCCGCAGTACGGTCAGATCGGCCGGCCGGAGCTCCAGTACAGGTGGATCACGACGATCGTCCGCTGACCGGACGAGGGTCACCGGTCACCGAACCCGCGGGTGATCATTACGGATGGTTACCGCCCGGTTCCCATGTTTCTACGACTTCTGGCCTTGGGTGAACGCACCGTAGCCCACGGTCACGTTCCACACCTACGGTGTGGGGCGTGCACCACACCCCTCCCTCCCCTCCCTTCAACGCGCTCGCCGCACGCCGGTTGCGCGAAGGCCTCGGCATGGCTCCGGACCATGTCGCCTACGGCCTCCGCGCGCAGTACGGCCTTGCCACCACCCCCGACGTCGTCGTCGCCTGGGAACGCGGGCGCCTCGCCCCCACCGCGCAGGAGCTCACCGCGCTCGCGGGCGTCCTCTGGTGCGCCCCCGGCGAGCTGATAGCCGCCGCCACCACCCTCCGCGAACACCGGATCGCCCGCGGCATCGGCCTCGACGACCTGGCCCGGCGCATGGGTCTCGACGCGGTCGCCTACGCGCGCATGGAGGAGTCGGGCCGCTGGCGGGGCAACGAACGCCAGACCGCCGCCCTCGCCGAGGCCCTCGGCCTCGGGCCGAAGGAACTGCTTCAGGCGACCGGCCGTGCCGAGGAGCTGGCGGGGCTGCTGCGGGACGCGGCCACGACACGCTGGCAGGCGTACGTCCGCCCGGTGGTGAAGCTGCTGCCGTTGCCGAAGCGGGTCCTGGAGCCGGCGCTCCAGCGGCTGCACACGGACTACCACGCCAGAATGGCGGCCACCAGCAGCTGGGGCGCCTCGGGCGGCAGCGGGGAGTCCGGCCGGGAGTACCTGGACGGGATCGTCCAGCACTTCTGGGACGCCGTCGGCCCGTAGAACGCCCGACGGGAACCGGGTTCCCGTCGCTATGGTCGGGGCCATGGACATGATCAATTCATCCGCGCACCTCGACGACACGGATGTCGCGGTGGCCGCGGTGAGGGCCGGCGCGGACGTCGTGCGCGCCCTGTACGGGCAGCGGCTCTCCCGTATCG
>NZ_JBHUYJ010000058.1:45971-49585 GCF_042668715.1 Streptomyces sp. NPDC057271 | reverse complement strand
AGCACGCCGCCGGGCCCGCCCTTAAGGCGGACGACGCTACTTCGACGACACTCCCCAGGCGGCCGGGGTGCGCGGCTCGCGCCACATCGCCCACAGCACCGGCCCGCCGCCCGGGAGGCGCAGTTCTTCGCGCACCCGGAACCCGAAGTGCTCGTAGAAGGGAAGGTTGTCCGGCTTGGAGGACTCCAGAGAGGCGGGCAGCCCGGCCGCGTCGGCCTTGGCCAGACCCGAGCGCAGGAGCGCGGCCCCGTGGCCCTGGCCCTGGGCGGCCGGGTCGGCGCCGATCAGCGCCAGGTACCAGTGCGGCTCCTGGGGCGTGTGCTGAGCGGCGGCCTCGACCGCGGCCCCGAACACGGGTGCCCGGTCGCCGAGGATGTTCTGCAGCTCCTGGATCGTCTCCGCGTCGGGAACGGCCTTGGCCTGCGCCTCCGGCGGCACCCAGAAGGCGGCCGCCGCCGCGGTGCGCTCGCACACCGCGTGGTGGACGTACTGGCGGGTGAACAGGGTCGTGAAGTAACGGCCGAGGGACGCCTCGCGCGAGGCGTCGTCGGGGAAGAACCAACGCATCATCGGGTCGTCGTCGAAGGCGCGGGTCAACGCGCGGCCGATCAGCGGAGCGTCGTCGATCGTGGCCGTCTGCGGAATGTTCGTTATCGACATACGGGTCATTCTGCTCCCCGATGATCTTGGATCGCGCGGGGGGTCCGGTTCGCCCGCCCGCGCTCCCGTCACCCGGGGGTCGCCTGCGGCTCGTCCGAGTCGAGGATCGACGTCTCCAGCTTCCGGGGGAGAGGGGCGAGTCGGCGTCGCTCGGCGGGCGACATCGCGTCGGGCGTCCGGCGTTCGTTGTCGAGGTGCTCGGCGAACACGGTGTCCACGGCGGCCACTCCGTGGTCGGTGAGGCGGGAGGGACGACCTTCCGGGCGCCGCGGGCGTACGGCTCCGGCCGGCACCCTCCGGCATCTCACAGCGCTGAGAGTCCTACCGCTCAGGCATTCGGGCCCGGAGCCGGCGGGACGCCGAGGGCACCGGATGCCCGGACGGGAGCCCCAGGGCGGGTGGACGCCGAAGCCCCCGGCCCGGCGGAAGGCCGCCGGGCCGGGGCGGGACGTGCGACGCCCGGTGTCAGCTGTTGAGTTCCTCCAGCGTCCTGCCCTTGGTCTCGACCGCGAACCAGGCGATCACGGCGCCGACCAGGGCCATCGCCGCGAGCTGTGCGAAGACCAGGGACAGGCTGCCGCCCGCACCGATGATCGTGCCGACCACGACCGGCCCCAGGACGACTCCGAGCCGGTTCCACAGACCGCCGAACGCCGCGCCCTTGGCCCGGTTCGCCGTGGGGTACAACTCGGGGGAGTAGAGGTAGAGGCCCGCGTTGACCGCGTACAGGAAGAAGGTCGTGCAGGAGGCGAGGACGGCGACCTGGCCGCCCGACGTCGCGCCCGCCAGGGCCAGTACGCCCAGTGAGAGCGCCCCTCCGACGAGTGCGGTCATGAGCGCCGGCCGGCGACCGATGCGTTCGATCAGCAGGGCGACGAGGAACGTGCCGCACAGGCCGGTGAGATTGCTCAGCAGCGTGTAGACGAGGGCCGTCGTCAGATCGAGGCCGAACTGCTTGGTGTAGAGCGAGGGCAGCCAGGTCGAGATGCCGTGGTTGACGTAGTACGCGGCGAACCACAGTCCGGAGAGGACGGCCGTACGGCGCAGGTAGCGGCCCCGGAACAGGTCGCTCAGGCGGCCGGCCCGTGCGACGTCCTCGGGGACTCCGGCAACCGGTGTCGGCAGCGGTTCGGCGGTGGCGCGGCTGACCTCGGCCTCGATCCGGGCGATGGCCGCCTCGGCCTCCTGGGTGCGGCCGCGGGCCAGGAGCCAGCGCGGGGACTCCTCGACGTGGCGGGGCAGCGCGGCGGCGATCAGGGCCGGGAGGGTGCCGATGACGAACATGGCGCGCCAGCCGAGGTTGGGGACGACCCAGACGGCGACCAGCGTCGCGGCGGCGAGACCGGCCGGGAAGATCATCTCGTACAGCAGTACGAATCTGCCGCGTTTGTCGGAACGCGCGATCTCGTTGATGTACGTGGCGGCGACAGGAACCACCCCGCCGATGCCGAGCCCCTGGACGAGCCGGAAGAGAGAGAAGGTCTCGATGGAGCCGGAGAAGGCGACGGCCAGGCTGGCGAGACCGGTGACGGCGACACCGAGCGCGACCGTGCGCACCCGGCCGATCCGGTCGCCCAGCCATCCGGCGCCGAGCGCGCCGAGGAGCATGCCGATCGAGGCGGCGGTCACGGCGAAGGTGGCCTGCCCGGTGGTCAGGTTCCATTCCTTCGTCAGGACGGGCAGTGCGGAGGCGGCCAACAGCTGGTCGAACGCCTCGAAGAAGGTGACGGCGCCGATCAGGAATCGCACCTTGACGTGCCAGCGCGAGTGCGGCAGTCGTTCGAGCCGCGCGGCTATCGAGCCGAGGGCTGGCTTGCCGGCCACAGTCGTCATGGAGGGGTCCTTCCGCGAACAGAGAGGTTGCGGAGACATTAGGTTCAGCTATCGCGCGGTGCTGGCAACGCCGGGCGGCCCGGCGGGCGTCGAGTGGCCGATCGATCTCCGGTACGCGACCCGGACCGACGCCCCCTACGGCCTCTCCGCGCCCGTCCTCCCGGCCCCACCGACGGTGAACCGGAGGCGGCCGGAGCCCGGTCGGCCTCCGCACGCCGCCCCGTGATCCGGGCCGGCGGCGGCGCGGTAAGCGGCCGCCGTGCGCTGACCCGGCTCCTCGACACGACCGGCGCGGCCCTCGCCACCTCCGACTCCCGGCGTGGCGCGATCCCCGAGGACCGCGAGCAGGAGGCGTGCTCGTCGACGCCGACCAGCGGGAGAACCCGTACCGGCGCGACCTCGGTGTGACGCGCCTGCGCCGGCTGTACCTGGCGGGGGCCGAATCCCGGTCCGCGGCGGCCGTCTGAACGGCCGTCAGCCAGGACGTGGGCCGGTCCGTCCGCGCGCCTGATGCCCTCGTCCTTATGTCGGCATACGGTGCGAAGTGACTGGTCTGCCAGCAAAGGAGATGAATATGTCCGAGCTCATCGTTATCGGCTACGACGAGCCCTCCGTCGCGAAGAAGGCCTTCCAGGCGGTGCAGGAGCTCCAGCGCAACCACGTCGTCGAACTCGGCGGGCTCGCCGTCGTCACGGTCGACCAGGACGGCGAGACCCACGTCGACACGCCCGCGAGGATGGACAAGGTGGCCCTCTCCGCCACCGCGGGGGCGCTGTGGGGCCTGGTCTTCGGGATCCTCGTCCTCACCCCGGGCCTCGGCGTGGTCGGCGCCGCGCTGGGCGGACTCATCGGCAAGCTGAACCGGATGGGAGTGGACAGGGACTTCCGCAGCAAGGTCGACTCCCTGCTCAAGCCCGGCTCCGCCGCCGTGGTGATCATGGCCTCGAAGGTCACCGAGGACAAGTTCACCTCCGCCATGCAGTCCTTCGGCGGCACCGTCCTCAAGACGTCGCTCTCGGAGGAGGACGAGCAGGCACTCGTGGAGCAGCTGGCTGGCGCGTAGTCGCCGATCTCCTGTGGGGCGGCACGGAAACTCTCCGTGCCGCCCCACCGGGCTGTCC
>NZ_JBHUYJ010000058.1:0-45961 GCF_042668715.1 Streptomyces sp. NPDC057271 | reverse complement strand
CCAACCCTCCCCCCCCCCCCCAACAGGGCTGTCACCGGGGGCTCGGCCGTGCCTCGGGAGCGGGCGTCAGTAGCGGAGGGCGGCGGCGATCCGGCCCGAGCCGGACAGGGTCTCGTCGGGGACGAAACGTACCGCCGCCCCGGTCGAGAGGGCCTGTTCGACGATCTCGTCCACGATGTCGTCCCGTGAGTCGAGGTCGGTGGGGTCGGCCGGTTCGAGGTGATCGCCGTAGTCGCGTACGACCGTCTGGTAGTGCTCCTCCACGGCGAGCAGGCGCACCCGGCCCTCCTTCGCGGCCACCCAGACCTCGTCGACTCCTCCGGCGAACTCGCGGCGGCCCTGCGCGGCGTCCAGCTCGGAGACGACGGCGGCCGTGTCGGACTCCTGTCTCGCAGCACGAAGGGGCTCCAGTGCCTGCCGGACAGCCGAGGCCGGTCCGGAGGCCAGGCCGCCGCTCCGGACGGTCGTGGTGTCCTTGGCGAGCGGTCCGACCTCCTCCAGCAGGGCGATCGCCGCCGCCTCGCCGATCACGTACAGGGGCCGGGGGGACGAGCTGAGCACCACGCGCATCGCCTCGTGGGCCTCGCGCAGGAAGTGACGGGTCTGCTCGTCCCGGAAGGTGCTCGGCATGTCACCGATCTGCTGCTTGCGTTCGGCGTCGGGGTCCTCCAGGCTCCGCGTCCGCGGGAAGCCGTCCGCGGTGTGCTCGTGGACGCGTTCCTGGTCGCCGCTCCACAGGGCGATCCGGTCGGCGGCCACGGTCAGCGCCCAGAAGGGCTGCTCGGCGGCCTGGGCGGCGACGAGATTGCGCGTGAGGAAGGTGTCGGCGACGACGACCCGCTCCGGGACCGCCCGGGCCACCGTCCACACCAGGTGCTCTCCGGGCGCCGCGTAGATCACGAGACCGTCCTCGGCACGGGCGAGGTCGACCTCGGCGAGGGCCTGCTCCAGCTGACTCAGCACGTCGAGCCGCCGCTCACGGGTCACGGCCGGGTCCTGCCCGATCTGCTCTCCGGCCCGGGCCACGAGGTTGCGGAGCCGGACGGGATCCTGGGCGTTGTCGGGCTCCCGGCGGTGCGTCGGCATGACGAGCGACACGGCCGGATACGGGCGCGGCTGACGCAGCTTCGTGAGCAGTTCGGTGCTGAGCGCGGGATGCATGGAACCAGGCCTTTCGTGGGCGATCGCAGGGGTGTGGACGGGGCCGCGGCACACGGGCCTCTCGGGAAACCGGCCGATCAGGACGCACGATATGCCCGCATTCGTGTGTCGGCGCGCTGTGCGCTCGCGCGCTGCTCCACCGGGCGCGAACGGGGTTCCGTTCGGGTCCGCCGGACTGCGCGGGCGGGTGGGAGGCGCCAGGCTGGACGTCCCACCCGGAAGGAGCGTGACCAGCGTGGCCCGGAACCGCCGTCTGATCCTGAGCTCACCGTCCGAGGTCTGGCGCCTCCTCTCCGAGGGCCGACGTTACGGGGAGTGGGTGACCGGCACCCGGCAGGTCCTCGCCGCGGACCCCCACTGGCCGGACGTGGGCGCCCGCCTGAAGGTCCGTGTCGGCGTGGGGCCCATGACCCTCGACGACACCTGCGTGGTCCGCGTCTGCGAGCCGGAGCGACGCCTCGAACTGGAGGCGAAGGCCGAGCCCTTCGGCGCGGCCCGAATCGCCATGTACCTGACGCCCTGGGGTGAGAACACCCTCTTCACCCTGGACTGGCATCCCCTCCGCGGCCCGGGCACCCGGATGCACGGCCTCCCGGTGGACTACATCGTCGCCGTCCGCAACGGCATGATGCTGACGAAGCTGGCCCGGATCGCGGTCCGCGAACACATGGCGAGGGTGTGAGCGCGGACCTCGCGGGTACCCGCGAGGTCCCGGACACAGGAAGGACGTCGTCATGGGTAAGGGCAAGGCCAGGATGGACCAGATGAAGGGCAAGGCCAAGGAGAGCGTCGGCGACGCCATGGACGACCGCTCCATGGAAGCCGAGGGCCGCCGTGAGAAGACGGCCGGCAAGGTGAGGGAAGCGGCCGAGGAAGCGGTGGACCGCGCGAAGAAGGGCCGCACGAGCTGATCGCGGCGGCCCGAGCGTCCGAAGCCCGTGGTGCGCGACCCGCGTTCGCGTACCACGGACGTCCGCGCCACGCGGCGCAGGGCTGTCCGAAGGTGCTCGCACAGGGCGCGGGACGGAGAGAGGCGATGAACGCAACCCCGGCTACGGCCCCCTCCCGGGACGGCGCCCTTCCCGCCGATCACACGCAGGCGATCCTGGAGGCAACGAAACGCGTGGGCTCCCTCCTGAAGGCCGTCCGGTCACCCCTTCGCACTGGTCGGCAGCGTCGCGGTCTACGCCCACGGCGTCCCGCTCACGCTCCAGCACGACACCGACTTCGCCGTACGCCGCGAGGACGCCGAGGACGTCGTGAAGGCGCTGGCGGACCATGAGGTCGAGATCGTCAGGCCGCCCGAGGACTGGCTGGTCAAGGCCCGGACACGGGGCGAGGAGATCGACCTCATCTTCGCGCTCGCCAACCGGCCGGTCACCACCGAACTCCTCGAACGCGCCGAGTCGCTGCCCGTCGACTCCGTACACATGCCCGTCCTCGCCCCCACCGATCTCCTCAGCAGCCGCCTGGCGGCGCTGTCGGAGCACCACTGCGACTTCGGCGCCCTGCTGCCCGTCGCCCGCGGGCTGCGCGAGCGCGTGGACTGGGCGCGGCTGCGCGAGGAACACGGCGAGGAACCCATGCCGGACGCCTTCCTGTACCTCCTGGAACGGCTCGGCGTGATCCCGGGCGAGGGGGAGGCGTGATGAACGGGCGCGACGCCGGCGAGTACCGCATCGCCCGGCTGCGTGAGCGGCTGGCGGGCGGGGAGACGGCCGAACTCGGCGTACGGATCGAGATGCGCGGCGAGGCCGTGCTCCTGTCCGGCACCCTGCCGACGGCCGACCACCGGGAGGAGATCCTGCGGATCGCCGACACCGAGCTGGCCGGCATGCCCGTCCTCGCCGACCTGGGCGTCGCGAGCGCCGATCCCCCCGAGGGCCACGAGGACCTGCCGTGAGCGCCGATCCCCCCGAGGGCCACGAGGACCTGCCGTGAGCGCCCCCGTCGACCGCGCGGAACCCGGCGGCTCCGGGCCGGTCGTCCGCGTGGCCGCGGTGGGCGACATCCATCTCGGCCCCGACTCCCGCGGCCTGCTCCGCCCCTCCTTCGCGACCCTTCCGGACCGTGCGGACCTGCTGCTCCTGGCGGGCGACCTGACCCGCCACGGGACCGTGGCCGAGGCCGAGGTGGTGGCCGGCGAGGTCGCCGACGTGGGCGTCCCGGTGGTCGCGGTGCTCGGCAACCACGACCACCACTCCGAGGAGGAGGCCGCGGTGTCCCGTGTCCTCGAGGGCGCCGGTGTCGCCGTCCTCGAAGGCGCGACCGCCGTCCTGTCGCTGCACGGTGAGAAGACCGGTGTCGCGGGAACGAAGGGGTTCTGCGGCGGCTTCGCGGGCCGCTCCGCCGGCGAGTTCGGGGAGCGTGAGATGAAGGACTTCGTACGCGTCACCCGGCGCAGCGCGGAGGCGCTGCGGAGGTCGCTCACCGAGCTGGCCGACGACGGTTGCGCGCTCCGGATCGCGCTGACGCACTTCGCGCCCGTGCCGGACACCCTGGCGGGGGAGCCCCGCGAGATCTACCCCTTCCTCGGCAGCTACCTCCTCGCGGAGGCGATGGACGAGGCAGGTGCCGACCTCGCGGTCCACGGCCACGCCCATCTCGGGACCGAACACGGCATGACGGCGGGCGGCATCAGGGTCCGAAACGTCGCCCAGCCCGTGATCGGCAAGGCCTACGCCCTCTACCACCTCCCGCTCGCGGCCTGACCGACGCGCCGGGCCGCTACCGCGAGGTGCTGTGCGTCGGCCGAAAACCGGGAACGGGGAACGACGTATCCGGTCCGCGGTTCGACCTCTCGAGTTCGAGCCTGCATTCCGGCCGCCGTCGTCAACCCGGGGGCCGTACTCGTCACCGGCCGAGAGCGGCCGGGGCGCGTCCGGCGGAGAACCAGCAGGCCGGGGCGGGAGGCGTGCGGTACCGGGCGCGTGTGGCCCGAAGCGACGCGGAGTGACGAATTCCATGCACGTTCGACCACGCCGTGCTACAGTCGAGTCAGTTGCAGTTGTGGTTCCCATAAACTTCAAGTGCCTTGGGTGAATTCATTTCGCCGGGCACTTTTTGTATTTTCGGTGCTGTTTCCGGACGGGGCAATCGCGCGGCGACGCCGGGATTCACGCGGTGTGGATCCCCGGGTAGTGCCTCGAAGGAGATTTAAAATGGCTAATGGCACCGTGAAGTGGTTCAACTCGGAAAAGGGCTTCGGCTTCATCGAGCAGGAGGGTGGCGGCCCGGACGTGTTCGCCCACTACTCCAACATCGCGACCTCCGGCTTCCGTGAGCTCCAGGAAGGCCAGAAGGTGACCTTCGACGTCACCCAGGGCCAGAAGGGCCCGCAGGCGGAGAACATCCTCCCCGCCTGACGCCGAGCCTTCCGACGCAGCTGGGGTCCTCACCGACGAGGTGAGGGCCTCAGCTCGTCGCATTTTCGGACGAGGTCTCTCTGATGAACGAATTCGCATCCCCGGTCACCCACACCCCGGCTCTTCCCGCGGTCGCCGCCTTCGGCGAGCTCGACCTGCCCGCCGAGGTGCTGGCGCTGCTCACCGAGCTCGGTGTCGACACGCCCTTCCCGATCCAGGCCACCACGCTGCCGAACGCCCTCGCCGGACGTGACGTCCTCGGGCGCGGACGAACCGGTTCGGGAAAGACGCTCGCGTTCGGCCTTCCCCTGCTCGTGCGCACCGCCGGCCGCCGGGCCGAGCCGCGCAAGCCGCGGGCCCTGATCCTCGTCCCCACGCGTGAGCTGGCCCAGCAGGTCACCGACGCGCTCACGCCGTACGCCCGCGTCCTGAAGCTGCGCCTGGCCACCGTCGTCGGCGGCATGTCGATCGGCCGTCAGGCGGCCACTCTGCGCGAAGGCGCCGAGGTCCTCGTCGCGACCCCCGGCCGGCTGAACGACCTCGTCGAGCGCAAGGACTGCCGCCTGGACCGCGTGGACGTCACCGTCCTCGACGAGGCCGACCAGATGGCTGACATGGGCTTCCTTCCGCAGGTCACCGAGGTGCTCGACCTCGTACGCCCCGACGGCCAGCGGATGCTGTTCTCCGCCAGCCTCGACCGCAACGTCGACCACCTGGTGCAGAACTACCTCCACGACCCGGTCGTGCACTCGGTCGACCCCTCGGCCGCCGCCGTCACCACCATGGAGCACCACGTCCTCCAGGTCCACGGCGCCGACAAGTACGCCACGGCCACGGAGATCGCCGCCCGCGACGGTCGCGTGATCATGTTCCTGGACACCAAGGCCTCCGTCGACCGCTTCACCAAGCACCTGCGCGGCAGCGGAGTCCGCGCGGAGGCACTGCACGGCGGCAAGTCGCAGCCGCTGCGCAACCGCACCCTGGAGCGGTTCAGGAGCGGTGACATCACCGTCCTCGTCGCCACCAACGTGGCCGCGCGCGGAATCCACGTCGACCAGCTCGACCTCGTCGTCAACGTCGACCCGCCCGCCGACCACAAGGACTACCTGCACCGCGGCGGCCGGACCGCCCGCGCCGGAGAGTCCGGCAGCGTCGTCACGCTGGTCGTCCCGGACCAGCGCAAGGACGTGGTCCGCCTCATGGGCGAGGCGGGGATCCGCGCACGCGTCACCCAGGTCCGCTCCGGCGAGGCCGAGTTGAGCCGCCTCACCGGCGCCCGGGCCCCGTCCGGCGTGCCCGTCGACGGCGCCGCGCCGAGCACCGAGGGCCCCAAGCGCGGCGGCGCCCCCTTCCGCGGCATCGGAACCGTCCCGGGGAAGCCCGGCCGCGCCAAGAACGAGTCGCGGCGCTCCGCCGAGGCCCGCAAGACCGCCGAGGCCCGGCAAGCCGCCCGGATCCGCCGCGGACGCTAGGGCGGATCGCGAGAGTCCCGCCTGCCCCGCGGCGTCCGGCGCGCACTCCCCGTAGCCCTTCGGGCACGGGAGGTGCCGCCACGCCGCGTTGTCGGGGTCGTCCGCTTGCGCCCGGTACGAGGACGGCCCTCCGCCTTGCGCTCGCACGCTCCCCCACGCTCTCGGCTGCGCTCGAGCAGGGGGGACCCATGACGCCGCGGGGCCCGTCCTTCGGGCGGACGGCGCTCCCTTCGCAACACCCCCCAGGGACGCGCGAGCGCGGCACTGCTCGGCCGGAGCGGCGCTGTCGGACCTGGATGGTGGAATGTTCCTCGTCGCCATATGAGCGCGAGGGGGATCAAGACCATGTCCGGTGCATCCACGGCCCCGGCCGAACTGCGTCGTCTGATCGACGCGTTGATCGGCCCCGGCGGTACGGCCCAGGAGGGCGCGGCCGTCGTGGCGGAGCGGAACGACGACCGTGCGGCCGTCGCGGCGGTCCGGTCGGCGCGCCCCGCGCGCGCCCTGGCGCGAGCACTCGCGCGCGAGCTGCCGCCGACGAGCGCCGCAGCCGTGCTGCTGAGCGAGCTGACGGCTCGCCACCTCGCGGGATCCGGGGCGCGCTGGCGCCGGCTGCACGATGCCCTCACCACCGCACAGGGCACGCTGCCGGAACTGCTTGCCGCGCTGCCCGTTCCGACCGGGGCCGAAGCGGACCGGCTCCCGCCCAGGTCGGTCTGTGACACCCTGGCGTTGCTCCTGGAGCGGGCAGCGCCCACGCATACGGCGGCCGCGCTCGCCGCGCTGCCGGAGCGGACCCTGGAGACGATCCTGGCGGGAGGCTCCCTCCCCGGCCCCCTGCTGACCTCCGCCATCGTGCTGCACGGCGACACCCGGGCCCGCACCGCGCTGGCCCGGCACCCCCGGATCGACGCCAGGGTCCTCAAACAGCTCGTCGCCGCTGACGACCCGCACGTGAACGCGGCCGTCTACCGCAACAACCGCTGCACGCCGTCCCTGCGCCGCGCGATCGTCCAGGCCCACGCGCAGGACCGCGTCTCCCTGGAGGAGACGCTCAGGGCGGAGCTGCTGTCACCCGCCGGCGCCGCGTCACGTGCCCGGACCGCGCCCCTGCTCGTCAGCGGGGACCCGGAACTGGTCGGACAGGCGCTGACCTGGGGCGTACGCGGAGTGGCACAGCGCCACGCCCTGCTGCGGGTCCTGGAGTGCCGGGGCGCCGACACCCTGCGCACCATGCTGGCCGACCCGTCCGTGGTACCGCTCGTCCACCCGGAGATCCGCGCCGAGGTCGCCGGTGCGATGAAAGGCGCGGACGCGGCGCTTCGGCTGCGGGCCTCGGGCGAACCGTACGAGGACCCGGCCGTGCTGCCACGGCTCCTCGGCGTCTCCCGTGGCACCAGCACCCTTCGCGACCTTCTCAACGAGCCGTACGCCCACGACTTCCGGGCACTGGCGGCGGCCAACCGGACGAGCCCCTACATGCCGAAGGCGGCGGAGGAACTGATCCGCCACGAGGACGCCACCGACGCCGAGCGCGCGGAGTTCCGCCTGACCCTGCTCAACGGCCCGTGGCGGGCCGGAGGCCGTATCGCGGGCAACCTCACTCCGCCGGACCGCCGACTGGCCGAGGAGGCGCTGGACGCGTCGGCCGCCGAGTGGGCCGTCGGCATGGTCGAGGCGGGGTTGCTCGACCCCGCCGAGCTGGTGACGACGGCCAGGCCCGCCTCCCGCGCCGTGGAGGCGCTCCGCGCCCTGGCCGAGCGGGGCCTGGCCGTCGATGGACTCAGGAACACGCTCACCGCGCTGTACGAGGAGCATCTGGCGGTCCGCCCCGATGCCGTGGACACCCTCCTGCGGAACCTTCCCGACCACCCGGGCACGCTGAGCGAGGCGGCGAGGGCCGCGGGCGTCCGGCAGCCGCCGCCGCCGCGACCGACGCCGACCCGGACCGACGCCGGCGACGGCGTGTCCCGCGCGGCGAGCGGTCCCGCGCCGGGCGTCGACGCGGCCGCACCGCCGACGCGACCGGTCGGTGAGCGGGCGCGTGCCGCGCTCGGCGCGCTCGACCTGCTCAGGTCGTTGGCCGCTCCCGGCACCGCACCGCTGCCGGACGATCCGGAGGTCCTGCGCCGCCTGTCCGCCCACACCAGGGACGACGCCCCCGGCCGACGCCACCCCGACTGGCTGTACGAGGCCTGCCTGGCCCAGGGGCTGAACGACCTCGCGCACCGGTGCCACGGGCCCACGCGGGCGGACGCGCTCGCACGGATGGCGGAGACACCGGAGTCCGGCTCCCTCGCCCGCGTCGCCGAAGAGGCCTATCTGCACGGCATCGTGACGGCCGACGACCTGCTGCACCATCTCCCGGCCGTCCCTCTGCTGCGCGTGCCCCACGAATGGAACGACCTGGCCTTCCTCGCGGCCTGGCGACGTTCCCTCGCCGCCTTCCTGGAGCGCGAACTGGAGACGGACGCGGACGCCTGGCTGCGGCTCGCAGCCGCCGCCCGACGGTCGATGACCGAGCCGGACGGGGCCGCGACCGCTGGTGGCCGCGCACCCACCTGGCCCGAACTCCTCGACCGGTCGCGGCGCGACGCCCAGCGCACGGCACTCGCTCTGGAAGAGGCGAGCACCCCCGTCGGCCATGCCTCGACATTCGCCCCCACCGAGCCGCCCACCTCGCCCGAGTCGGCGATACGCCTGCTCGCGCGTGGCAACCATCTGTGGGCATGGCCGCTGGGGACGCTGCTCTGCCTGGCGGAGCCCGCCGCCCTCGCCTCGGTGATGGCCCGACTCGGCCCCGACGGGCCGTGGATGCTGGCCGCGTTCGTCCTTCGGTCCCGTGTGACCGAACCCACCCCTTTCGCGTACCTCCTCGACCAGCGAGACCCGTCGGCCCTGACGGTGCTCTCGGAGCAGTCCCGTTGGCTCGACTCCGCCGCCCTGCACCGGCTCCTCGACCTTGCCGACCCGGACGTGGATCTCGCCGTGCTGCGCACCAACGGTGATCCGGACGTGTCCCGGCGCATCGCCGCCCGTCCGGGCGCTCTCACGCCGCGCCTCGCCGCCCGTCTGCGCGCCGACCCCCTCGCCGAACTCCCCGGCGGGCGCACGGCATGGCTCGAGTCGGCCGAACCGGAGCTCATCGAGCTCGTCTTCGACAGGGCCGGCAAGCGCCTGACGATGGCCCAGCAACTCGTGGGCGGGCTCAGTCTGCTGCGCCACGGCGGGCCCGGACGACTGGCCGCGCTCGTGGCGAGCGGACGGCTCGGGGCCGCCGTCACCCGCCTGTGCCAGATGGCGCTGGCCAGCGACGACCCGTCCTCGGTTCTGGCCGCCCGGGCCGCGAAGGAGTCGGCGCCCGGACGCCTCGCGGCGCGGCTGCGGAGGTGCCGTACGCACGGGGATGCCCGCGCCCTCCTCGACAGCACCCCGGGCACCCCGGAATGGGAGGCGCTGGAGGCCGAGCACGCGCGGGACCCCGTCCCCTACTGGGAGGCGGTCGTCCGGCACCCGGCCGCTCCCCGGGACTTCCGGATCCGCCACGCCGGGTACCTCCACCGGCTGTCGGCGTTCGGTACGCCGCCGGACCGGGAGGTGACCCTGGCCCGCGTCCGGCACGGCGTCGACACGTACGGGCGCGAGCCGGTGGACGCCCTGCTGGACCACCTGCTGAGGACCGGTCGGCTGACCGGCCGCGACCTCGTCCGAGAGGCCGCGCCGGCGGCCGTGGTGCTGAGCTATCTGGGCCGCGCCCGCCGCCGGCCCGACGCTCCCGAGGAGGTCGGGGCCGCCCTGGAGGAGTCCGCGCGGCTGGTGGCCGAGCGGCTCGGCGACGACCCCGACGCCTGGCGTGCCCTTCACGCCCGTCTCACCCACCCGGCCGTGAACCGGGCGTCGGCCCTCGCCACGCCCGAGCTGCTCCGGCCCCGAGCGGCCTGACCGGCCCGAGTGGCCCGAGCGCCCGAGTGGCCCGGGCGCCCGGGTGGCCCGGGCCCTGAGCGGCCCGGGCCCTGAGCGGCCCGAGAGGCGAGCTGCTCCGGCCATGAGCGGCCCGGGCGCCCAGGTGGCCCGAGGGTTCCGGGCAGCCCCCGCGGTTTGAGCGACCCCCAGCGTGCCTAGGGAGCCGATTCGCAGCGGTAGGTGAAGCGGGTCTCCGCCGAGTGCCGGGTGGGGGAGACGACGACGAGCCGTGCCGTCGCCCGGTGCTCGCCGGGGCCGTGGAACGTCCACAGCAGATGCAGGCGTGCCTGTGTCTGGTGGCGGGCGAGCCGCTCCCGAAGCAGCCCGGACGAGGTGCCGTCGCTGCGCTCCCAGCGGTACGTGACGGTGCCGGGCCGCCCGTCGGTCTCGAGCACCGCCACGACGTCGGCGGTGCCGTCGCAGCCGGGCGGCCGTGCCGGGGCGGCGACCGTGACCCCGCGTACCGCGACCTCCGGCCCGAGCCGCTGCCAGGCGAGGAACGCGAGGACGGCGAGCAGGACGGCGGCGGGCAGGGCGTACCGGCGCAGTGCCCTACGGCGGCGCGGTGGGGCCTCGGGCGGAGCGCCGTGCCAGATCTGAGCGGTCGTCGGGCCGCCGGCCATCCGGTGCCGGGTGGCCGGAGTCACGCCCGGGCCGAACCGCAGGACCGCGCCCTCCACCCGGTCCGGCTCCGCGTCCCGCGCGGGTCCCTCGAACCAGTGGCTGCCGAGCACCGTGGCGCTGTATTCGTCGGAGTCGTCGCCGCTCATGAGATCGTGCACCTCCATGTGAGGATCTGCTGCGTGGAAGCGCCGTTCGCGGCCGCCGGGTCCGTGGTGGCCCGGACGCCCCAGTAGCAGCCGCCGGCCCTCGGGAAGGTGTGCGGGAGCGTGATCGTGTACCGGGTCGCACCACTGCGCCGCACGGTCTCGGAGCCGTCCGGCACGCCTGCCGAGCCCTTGGCGTCGGCCGTGAACCAGGAGAGCCGCAGGACCACCGGACCGGGCCCGTGCGTCACGACCTCGAACGAGGCCTCCGCCGTGCTCGAACCCGTCTGACGCAGCGCGGTGACGGAGACCGCCTTCACGCCGACCGGACGTGTCGTGGGCGGTGTCGTCGGCGGAGTGGTCGGGGGTGTCGTGGGCGGTGTCGTGGGCGGTGTCGTCGGGGGTGTGGTCGGCGGATCAGTGGTCGGCGTGGGTACGAGGGTCGCCGTCGGCGTCGGGGACACCGTGAGTGTCGGGGTGGCCGACGGGGTCGCCTCCTCGGACATCGAGGGTGTGGTCTCGGGAGACGCCGTGCCCGTGGGCGGGGCGGCCGTGGGGGACGCCGGGGCGGTCGGCAGCGCGCTCGTGGTGGCGAACGCCTCCGCCGTCGTACGGCCCCCCTCGTCGCCCGCCCGGGCGGCGACGGCCGCGAGCAGGGCGAGGATCAGCGCGGTGATACCGGCCGGGACGACGATCTCCGGCCACAGCCGGCGCCCGCGACCGGCCGACCGGGGCAGGGTGGTCGTGGCCAGCGCGGTCGTGCCGGTGGCCGGCTCGCCGCCGCTGGTGGGGAGGCCCAGCGGCAGGAGCGCGGCGAGCGCGGCGAGCCTGCGCTGCCCACGCTCCTCCCAGTCGGGCCCGTAGGTGGCCGTGGCGACCCCTTCCAGCTCGGCCACGAAGGCCGTCGCGTGCGCGGGGCGTTCCCCGGGGGCCTTCGCGAGACCGCGCCGGATCAGCGGCCGCAGCGGCTCCGGGACGTCCGCGTCCGGTACGGGCGCGTCGAGGTGCTGCAGCGCCAGTTCGGCGATGTTCTGGCCGGTGAACGGCTTGCGTCCGGTCAGGCACTCGAAGAACGTCGCTGTCGCCGCGTACACGTCGGCGGCCGGGGACGCGGGCTCGCCGTTCCACTGCTCGGGCGCCATGTACGCGGGTGTGCCGGCGACACCCGGCGTGCTGCCGTGGTCGGTCGCGATGCCGAAGTCCACGAGCGTGGACGAGCCGTCGGCCGCGACCAGGACGTTCTCCGGCTTGTAGTCACGGTGCACGACCCCGGTCCGGTGCGCGGCGGCCAGGCCGAGGAGCGAGCCCTTGAGGACCATGAGCGCGGCCTCGGGGCCGGTGGCGCCCTCCTGGGCGAGCAGCGCGCGCAGGGCGACCCCGTCGACCAGTTCCATCACGATCGCGGCGCCCCACGGCGCCTCCACGTACTCGTACAACCCCACGACGTGCGGCGATTCGAGTGCCGCGAGCCGCTGTGCCTCCGCCCGGAACCCCCGGACGAAGGCGGGATCGGACCGCAGGCGCTCGCCGAGGTACTTCACGGCCACCGGCAGCCCGGTCGCGTCGTGGACGGCGAGCACCACCCGCCCGCTCGCGCCCGCTCCCAGCTCCCGGAACTCCGTGTATCCGGGCACCACCCATGCGTTCATCACGCCCCCCAGTCCTCTTCAACGGGGACAGATTCCGGCCACGACCGGTTCCCGGCAAGGGCGCGCGCGTGGGGTGCGGGCGGCGCGAGGGCGGCGTACGGGCGGCGCACGGACTTCTCGTGCGACTCCGTGGACTCTTCGCACACGGCCCCGCCGGGCGGCGCCCGCGCGGCGGCAAGCGCTGGTACGACCTGTCGGTCGTCGCTGGCGGGAGCAGCACCTTTCTCCGGTGCTTGGCGGGCCATGTCGAGAACGGCACGGCGGGCGTCGGCGCCCCGGGGGAGCATCACCGGCTGAGGCCGGACGGGCGGTGTGGCGGCCGGTCAGACGGTGACGACCCCCGGGCGGTGCGTCGGCCGACGACCCCGTCGGACGGGCGGTGTGGCGGCCGGTCAGACGGTGACGACCCGCACATCGGCGTCGGTCAGCCGCCGCACCGCCTCCGCCGGGAGGGCCGCGTCGGTCACCAGCACGTCGACGCGGTCAAGGCCGCAGATCCGGGCGAAGGCGCGCCGCCCCATCTTCGAGGAGTCGGTGACCACGACGACCCGGCTCGCGCGCTCGGCGAACAGCCGGCTGATCCCCGCCTCGTCCTCGTGGTGCGCCATGATGCCGAGCTCCGGGTCGATGCCGTCGACGCCGAGGACCACGACGTCGAGCACCACCTCGTTCAGGACCCCGGCGGCGAGCGGGCCGACCAGTTCGTACGTCTGTGGGCGGGCCACACCCCCCGAGACGACGATCTTGATCTGGGGTCGTACGGCGAGTTCGCCGGCGATGTTGAGCGCGTTGGTCACCACGGTCAGCGCGGGGGCGGGCGGGGTGCCGGGCGGCTCGGTCCTGCCGCCGCCGAAGCGCAGTGCCAGCGCGCGTGCCACCTCGGTGGTCGTCGTCCCGCCGTTGAGGCCGAGCACCTCGCCCTCGTGGATCAGCTCCGCCACCGCGGCGGCGATGCGCTGCTTCTCCGAGGCGTGCCGGGAGGACTTGTAGCGCAGGGGCAGCTCGTACGAGACGCCGTGCGGGACGGCTCCGCCCCGGGTACGTACCAGGAGCCGCTGTTCGGCGAGTTCGTCCAGGTCCCGGCGGATCGTGGCGGGGGAGACGTCGAGCGTGGCGGCGGCCTCCTCGACCTCCAGCCTGCCGGTGGAGGAGAGGAGTTCGAGGAGCGTGTTCCACCGCTCGTGCTTCGACATGATCGCGATTTTAGCGCCGTGCCGACGCCGTGGGCCCTGGACCGTACGCCGCCGCTGATGGATACTGCGCACAGTGATCGATGCTCGAAGATGCTCGAAAATAATCTCTTACGAGCATGATTGAGCATCTTCTGTCAGTGAAGGAGTCGCACGTGCCCCCTACGGGACCCTCCCGCACCGCCGCCGAAATCGCCTCCCAGCCCGCCTCCTGGCGCAAGGCCGCAGAGACCCTGCCCCAACACCGCGCGGCGCTGCCGGTGCGCGGCGAACGCCTCGCCGTCGTCGGCTGCGGCACCTCCTGGTTCATCGCCCAGGCCTACGCCCAGCTTCGCGAGACCGGCGGCCACGGCGAGACCGACGCCTTCGCCGCCTCCGAGTTCCCGCCCGCACGGAGCTACGACCGGATCCTCGCCATCACCCGCTCCGGCACCACCACCGAGGTCCTCGACCTGCTCCGCCGCGTCCAGGGGACCGTCGCCACCGGTGCCCTCACCGCCGACCCGACGACCCCCGTCATGGCCGCCGCCGACGCCGTGGCCGTCCTCGACTTCGCGGACGAGGAGTCGGTGGTGCAGACCCGCTTCGCCACTACCGCCCTCGCCCTGCTCCGCGCGCACCTGGAGGCGGAGGACGCCCTCCCGGCCGGCGTGCGTACCGTCGAACGGGCGGCCAAGGACGCCGAACGCGCCGTCGACGAACCCCTCGCCGCCGAGATCACCGGTGCCGAGCAGTACACGTTCCTCGGCACCGGATGGACCTACGGACTCGCCCTCGAAGCTGGCCTGAAGATGCGCGAGGCCGCAGGCGCCTGGACCGAGGCCTACCCGGCCATGGAATACCGCCACGGCCCGATCAGCATCACCGCGCCCGGCCGGGTCGCCTGGGCCTTCGGCCCTGTTCCCACCGGCCTCGCCGCCGACGTGGCCCGCGTCGGCGGCACCCTCGTCGCGGAGTCGGGCGCCGCCGACGCCGAACTCGACCCGATGGCCGACCTCATCCGCGCCCAGCGGCTCGCGGTCCTGCTCGCCGAGGCACAGGGCCAGAACCCGGACCGCCCGCGCAACCTCACCCGGTCCGTCGTCCTCGACCACGGCGCGTCGGAGGAGAGCTGATGCCGCTCACCACCACCGGGGAGATCGTCCTCGAAGCCCGCGAGCGCGCCGCCGGCGCCGGGGCGTTCAACGTGATCCAGATCGAGCACGCGCAGGCCATCGTCGCGGGCGCCGAGGCCGCGGACCGTCCCGTGATCCTCCAGATCAGCGAGAACACCGTCCGCTACCACGGGTCCCTGGAGCCCATCGCCCTCGCGACGCTCGCCATCGCCCGCCGCGCCGCCGTCCCGGTCGCCGTCCACCTCGACCACGCCGAGTCGCCCGACCTCGTCCGCGAGGCCGTCGCCCTCGGCTTCGGTTCCGTCATGTTCGACGCCTCGACCCTCCCGTACGAGGAGAACGTCACCGCCACCCGCGAGATGACCGACTACTGCCACCGTGAGAACGTCTGGGTGGAGGCCGAACTGGGCGAGGTGGGCGGCAAGGACGGCGCCCACGCGCCCGGCGTGCGCACCGACCCCGCCGAGGCGCGCGCCTTCGTCGCCGCGACCGGCGTCGACGCCCTCGCCGTCGCCGTCGGCAGCTCCCACGCGATGCTCACCCGGGACGCCGTCCTCGACCTCGACCTCGTCTCCCGACTGCGCGAGGCCGTGGACGTACCCCTCGTTCTGCACGGCTCCTCCGGCGTCGGGGACGCCGACCTCGGCCGGGCCGTCGGCGCCGGGATGACGAAGGTGAACGTGGCCACGCACCTCAACAAGGCGTTCACCGGCGCCGTCCGGACCCACCTGGGGGAGAACGCCACGACCGTCGACCCGCGCCGCTACCTCGGACCGGCGCGCACGGCCGTCGCGGAGGCGGTCTCCCATCTGCTGCGGGTGCTCGGAGCCGAGGCGCCCCTGGTGCGCAGCTCAGTCGCCGGTCCCTGAGCCCTGCGGGGCCGAGTTCTGCGCGGGCGCGTCCTGAGAGCCTCCCGGGTCCTCCCCGGCTCCCGCTTCCTCGCAGGTGACGCGGTCGCGCGGGGTGTAGTGCGTACGGAAGGTCTCCCGGCCGACCTCCGCCCCGCCGTCGCGGAAGACCCGGTCCACGGTGATGTCGAAGCCCTCCAGCGGCGTCTGCGGCTCACACTTCGGACCCGAGCCGGTCCGCTCGGAGGGCTCCGTGAGGTTGGTACGGGGGCCCTCCACCGCCTCGACGGCGTCGAACTTCTTCGTGCCGAGGAAGCTGACGGTCACGGAGGAGTCGGTGGAGCTCGCCTTGACGTAGATCCAGGCGTCGGAGTTGTTGCGGAACTTCAGGTCCAGCGTGCCCCAGGCCACCGTCGCCTCCCGGCCCGGCGGGTACCGCTCGATGTAGAAGGAGTGCGCCCCGTACTCGACCGGCTTGACCCCCGCGAAGAAGATCGCGTTGAAGACCGTGGTGGCGACCGCGGAGACCCCGCCGCCCGGCGCCGAGTGGTACTGCCCGTCCAGGATCATCGTGCCGTCCACGAAGCCGTTGGCCTTGGTGCGCTCCCCGACGGTCCGGTTGAAGCTCCAGACCTCGCCCGGTCGCACCAGCGAGCCGTTGATCAGCTCGACCGCCCGGCCGATGTTGATCGTCCGGTACGGCGCTGTGGGGAAGTCGACCGTGAACGTGGACATCTGCTCCTTGATCCCCATCTCCGCCACCGACTTCCTGGTCAGCACCGGCTGGATCAGTTTGGTGGCCACGGGACCGGTCCGCGCCGTGTCGCCCCGCTTCGGCAGCAGCGGCATGACCGCCGCGCCCAGGGACTCGGCCGTCACCTCGTGTCCCGGCCGCCCGTCCGCGAGGACCACCACCCGACCGTCCTCCACTCCGAGACGCGCCTCGACCGGCCCGGTGGCGACCCTGTCGAGCGGGCGCGCCACGGCCGGGTCACGGATCAGCCCCTGCTCGTCGAGCGTGGGGACGAGCCGGCCCTCGTCGTCCGCCTTCACCGTCAGATGCGCGCCGAGCGTCGTCGGGGTGATCCGCAGGCTCTCGCCGTCGACGGTGAGGGTCACAGGTCCCGACATCGCGGGCGTCCCGAACGCGTCGAGGAAGCGGGCCGTCTCCGCCTCGCCGACCTTGGGCGGGGACACGGCGGTCGGCAGCGCCACCGGGTGCTCGTCCCCGGGCTCGGGATAGTTCGCGCGCAGGGTGTCCACGGCGCCGTCGACGTCCAGCTTCTGTCCGATGCGGGGCTGTACGGTCACCGCCTGACCGTCCTCGAAGGAGACGGCGCCCTCGACGGTCGTCCGGTCGTAGGTACGGGCCGCCTCGGTCATCGCCGCCCGGGCCTCGGACTCGTCGAAGGCGACGACCGGTTCGACGTTCCGCTCGTCGGTGGAGAACAGCCGGCCGATCACGGTCGCCGGATCACGCGAGGGATCCGCCGCCTTGTCGACGGTCTTCTCCACATCGACGCTCAGCCCGGCCGTGGCCGGATCGACGGTGCCGGTGCTCGCGCCGATGCGTACCGGTATCGGAGCCGTCCAGGACGCGGGCGCAGCCGCCGTCAGCGTCGCCCGCGCCTCCTGGCGGCTCATGCCGCCGATGTCCACGCCGTCCACCCGGGTGCCCTCGGAGATGTCGTTCCCCGTGGCGAGGAGACCCGCCGCGTACAGCCCGCCCGCGGCGACGAGGGCCACTCCGGCCGCCGTCACCGCGATGCGTATGCGCCGACCGCGAGAGGACGACGGCGTCGCGTCGTCCTCGTGCCTGGAGTCGCTGGAGTCGCTCACACGGCCTCCCGGTGGGTCGGGGTACCCGAGATCCAAGCGTGACGTTACGCCGAGCGGGTGGCTCACGCATGTCGGACGGCTCTGACCTGCTCCTATGTCACGGAACCCGGCACGTCGCGGCCGGGCCGGGCCGGCGCCGGCACGTCGAGCGAGATCCAGGTGTCGGGAGGTACGTCCGGCCGTCCGGGGACCGGCCTGCGCTCCTCGGACCAGGCCTCGCCGGCGATGTCGGCGGCGACCCGGCGCCAGAACCGCACGGCTCCGGTGTTCTCCTCCTGGAAGGCGACCTCCCAGCGTCCCGGGTGCGCGGCCACGACCTCCCGCACCGCCCGCAGCCCGACTCCCGCCCGCCGCGCGGCGCGCACCACGAAGAAGCTGTTGAGCACGCGCGCCGGGGCGGACAGGCCGCGGACGAAGGCGAGACCCACCGGGTGCCGGCCGCTCGTCACGAGGTACGCGGCCCAGTCGGCGTCCGCGATGGCCGAGTCGAGCCGTTCCCTGCGGAAGGTTCCGTCCAGGTGCGGCAGTACACCGCTGTACTCGGACATGTCATGGCGGAACATCAGCCAGAGGCGTTCCAGGGTGGGGTGGTCGGCAGGACCGGCGCGCCGCACGGACACGCCGGGCAGGGGCCGCCTCGGGGCTCGGGCTCGTGGCAGGGGGCTTCTCGGGTTCTGTGGCATGAAAAAAGCCTCCCGGGCGGGGCGACGGCCCAGCCGGAGAGGCGCATTGACGTACGGACAGATTACCAGCCGCCCCGGAGGCGAAGGAGGCCGGGGGTGGTGCGTGAGGGATGAACTCTCCCTCACACACCACGGTTCAGCCCTCCACCGGGTCCACCAGCTCGTTCGACCGAGCCACGCGCGCGTACCAGTGCGCGCTCGACTTGGGGGTGCGGGCGAGCGAGTCGTAGTCGACGTGGACCGCGCCGAACCGCTTCGCGTAGCCGTACGCCCACTCGAAGTTGTCCATGAGCGACCAGAGGAAGTAGCCGCGGACGTCCGCGCCGTCCCCGATCGCCCGGTGCACGGCCGCCAGGTGACCGTGCACGTAGGCGATCCGGTCGGGGTCGTGGACCGAGCCGTCCGCGCCGACCTCGTCCTCGTACGCGGCGCCGTTCTCCGTGATCAGCAGCGGCAGGTCCGGATACCGTGCGGAGATCCGGGTCAGCAGCTCGTACAACCCGTTCGGGTCCACCGCCCAGCCCATGGCCGTGCGTTCGCCCGGCGCCCGGTGGAAGGCGACGTCGTCCGCGCCGGGCCAGGGGGAGTGGTCGCTCGCCCCGTGTCCGTCGTCCTGCGGCTTCGCCATCCCCTCGGACACCGACGACACCACCGTCGGTGTGTAGTAGTTGATGCCGAGCGCGTCCAGCGGCCGGCCGATCGTGGCCGTGTCGCCTTCGCGTACGAACGCCCAGTCGGTCAGCGACGCGGTGTCGGCGAGGAGGGCCGCCGGATACGCGCCGTCGAGGAGCGGGCCCAGGAAGACTCCGTTGCCGACCGCGTCGATCCGACGCGCCGCCTCCCGGTCCGCCGCCGAGGTGGTGAGCGGACGGACCTCGTGCAGGTTCAGGCTGATGGAGACCTTCGCCCGCCCGGGGTGCGCGGCGCGCAGGGCCTGCGCGGCGAGCCCGTGGCCCAGGTTCAGGTGGTGCGCCGCGCGCAGGGCCGCGACGGGGTCCGTGCGGCCGGGGGCGTGGACCCCGGAGCCGTAGCCGAGAAAGGCGCTGCACCAGGGCTCGTTGAGGGTGGTCCAGCGGGAGACCCGGTCGCCGAGCGCCTCGCCGACCAGCGCCGCGTACGCCCCGAACCGCTCGGCCGTGGCCCGCTCGGGCCAGCCGCCCGCAGTCTCCAGCTCCTGCGGCAGGTCCCAGTGGTAGAGCGTGGCGACCGGCTCGATGCCGGCCGCGAGCAGCTCGTCGACGAGCCGACGGTAGAAGTCCAGGCCCTTCTGGACGGCCGGTCCGCGGCCGGTCGGCTGGACGCGCGGCCACGCCACCGAGAAGCGGTAGGCGCTCAGGCCGAGGTCCGCCATCATCCGGACGTCGTCCCGGAAGCGGTGGTAGTGGTCGACCGCCACATCGCCGGTGTGGCCCTCGAACACTCTCCCCGGGGTGTGCGAGAAGGTGTCCCAGATCGACGGCGTACGGCCGTCCTCGGCCGCCGCTCCCTCGATCTGGTACGCGGCGGTGGCGGCGCCCCACAGGAAGCCGGGCGGGAACTGACGGACCGTCGTGTGCGGTCGGGGATCTGTCGCGGTCATGCGGAGGTGCTCCCGGGTGAGAGGGGTGTACGGGGAAAGGGCAGGGGCCGGTCACCGGTCCGCGAGTCGGCTCGTGACCCCCGGACCGGCCCGTGACCTCAGGTCAGCTCTTGACCGCGCCCGTGGTGATGCCGCCGACGATGTGCTTGCCGAGCACGGCGAAGACCAGCAGCAGTGGCAGGGTGGATATCAGCGCGCCCGTCAGCACGATCGACTGGTCGACGGTGTGGTTGCCCGCTCCCAGACCGGCCAGGGCCACCTGGAGCGTGGGACTGCCGTCCGGGGTCAGCGCGATGAACGGCCAGAAGAAGTCGTTCCAGGCCTGGACGAAGACCAGCATGCCGAGCACCGCCATCGCGGGCCGCGCGACCGGGAACACCACGTGCCAGATGATTCGCAGGCTGTGCGCGCCGTCCACCCGGGCCGCCTCCACGAGCTCCACGGGCAGTGCCTCGATCAGGTACTGGCGCATGAAGAAGACGCCGAACGCGGCGACCAGGGACGGCAGGACGACGGACTGGAGCTGGTCGACCCAGCCCAGGTCGGTGATGATCCGGTACAGCGGGATCACGCTGAGCTGCGGCGGAATCGTCATGGTCGCCACGACGAGTGCCAGCATCGCGCCCCGCCCCTTGAAGGGCAGCTTGGCGAAGGCGAAGCCGGCCAGGGTGGCGAAGAGCACGGTGGACACCGCCACGAGCCCGGCCACGACGGTCGTGTTGACCAGCGCCTCGCCCATGTCGACCTGGTTCCAGGCGAAGGCGAGGTTGTCGAAGAGCCGCGGACCGGGCAGCAGCGGTGCCGGGGGAGAGACGACACGCTCGCCCGAGTGGGAGGCGGCGACCAGGTTCCAGTAGAGCGGGAAGAGCGAGATCAGGGCCGCCAGGCCGAGCAGGACGTAGGTCAGCGGGCCGGCCCCGTGCTGATCACCGGCCGGCGGGCGGGGACGGAGACGGAGAGGAACACGCAGTCGTGACATGAGGTCAGGCCCCCGGCTTCTTGAGGTTCGCCCGGGCGAGGAGCGTGCGGACCGCACCGATCACCAGCAGGAGCAGCAGCATCACCCAGGCGATGGCGGAGGCCTGGCCAAGGGCGCCGGTCACCCAGCCCTTCTCGTACATCAGCAGGCTCAGCGTCTGGAACTGGTTGCCGCTGCCACCGCTGATGCCGAGGCTGCCGCCGAAGATCATCGGTTCGCCGAACAACTGGGTGGCGCCGATCGTGGAGACCACGATCGTGAAGAGGATCGTCGGACGGATCGACGGAATCGTCACGCTGAGGAACTGGCGCCACCGGGACGCCCCGTCCAGCGCCGCCGCCTCGTAGAGGTCCTTCGGCACCGCCTGCATCGCGGCCAGGTAGATGAGCGCGTTGTAGCCGGTCCAGCGCCAGGTCACGATCGTCGAGATCGCGATCTGCGCGGGCCACTTGGAGGACTCCCAGTCGACCGGCTCGAACCCGACCCAGCCCAGGACGGTGTTGATCAGGCCGTAGTCGGTGTTGAAGAGCTGGGCGAAGACGAGGGTCGCCGCCGCGATCGAGGTGGCGTAGGGGGCGAGGACCGCGACCCGGAAGAACCCCCTGGCGCGCAGCCGGTAGTTGAGCAGATGGGCCAGGCCGAGCGCCATCAGCAGTTGGGGGACGGTCGACACGACACCGATCGTGAAGGTGTTGGCCAGCGCGTTCCAGAAGAACTCGCTCTGCGCGAGGGAGCGGTAGTTGTCCAGGCCCCGCCACTCCGCCTCACCGCCGAGCTCCACCCGGTGCAGGGAGAGCCAGCCGGTGTAGATCAGCGGGAAGAGCCCGAAGGCGGCGAAGGTGAGGAAGAACGGGGCGACGAACGCGTAGGGGCTGAACCGCAGGTCCCAGCGGTAGAGCCGGCTGCGGATGCCTGCGCGGGGCGGTGTTGGAGGGGGCGGGGCGGGAGAGGGCGGAGCGGGCGGCGGGGAGCCGTCGGCCGCCGCCCGGAGGGAGGTGGCCACGGGGGCGTCCCTTCGGAATCGGTACGGAGTGCGCGGCGCGCGGTCGGTGCGGTGCGCGCGGCGGTGCGGTGCGCGGTCGGTGCTGCGGTGCCGTGCGGTGCGCGCGGTGCTGCGGTGCCGTGAGGTGCGCGCGGTGTGTGCGGTGCCGTGAGGTAGGTGCGGTGCTGCCGTGCTGTGGTGCTGCGGTGCTGCGGTGCTGCGGTGCTGTGGTGCTGTGGTGCTGCCGTGCTGTGGTGCTGCGGTGCTGCGGTGCTGCGGTGCGTGTGGTGCCGTGCGCTGTGTGCGGTGCTGCGGTGCGAGCGGTGACGTGAGCTACGTGCAGTGCATGCGGCGTGTGAGGTGCTGCGGTGTGTGCGGTGCCTTGCGGCCGTGGCGCGTGCCGTCGGTGCGGGTTCGGGTTGCGGCCGTACGGCTCCGGAGCGTGCCGTCGGCGCGGGCGCGTGACGTCGGCGGGGCGGGGGCCGGTGGCCGCCCGGCGGGGGAGCGCCGGGGCGGCCACCGGCCTCGCGTCCCCGGCTACTGCTCGATCTTGTCCTCGACCAGCTTCCTGACGTTCTCCCAGGCCTTCGCGGGATCCGTGCCACGCTGCTCGATGTCGAGGATGCCGTTGTCGGTGAGGAAGGTCTTCACCTGGCCGTCCCAGCGGCTGATCGGGGCCGGGGTGATGCCGGCCGCGGCCTGCGAGTAGATCCGGCCGACGGGCGTGTCCCCGAAGTACGGCAGCTTCGCGTCCTGCACGGTCGCCGACGAGAGCGTGTCCTTGGTCGAGGGGATGTTGCCGTTCACGCCGAAGACCTTGGCGTGCTGTGCGGGCGCGGTGAGCCAGGCGGCCAGCTCCGCCGCCTCCTTGGCGTGCTTGCCCGACTTGGGGACGGCGAGGAACGAGCCGCCCCAGTTGCCGGCCACCGGCGGCGCGGCGATGTCCCACTTGCCCTGGTTGCCCGCGCCCGCCTGGTCCTTGATGATGCCGGTCATCCAGCTCGGGCAGGCGACCGTGGCGAACGTGGAGTTCTTGAAGGCCGCGTTCCAGGTGCCCTTCTCGTCGAACTGGCGGAGCTTGGCCGTGAGGCCGCCCTGCGCCGCCGCGACGGCGGTGTCCCAGGCCTTCTTCACGCCCGGGCTGTTCTCGTAGTCCAACTCGCCCTTGGTGTCGGCGTACTGCACGGCCTCGCTGGAGACGACGGCGTTGAACAGACCGCTCGCGGAGTCGTGGAACGACGTTCCGGGCGGAGCGGCCTTCTTGTACGTCTCGCCCGTCGTCAGGAACTTGGCCCAGTCCCCCTGCCACAGCGCGCCGACGGCGGCCCGGTCGGTGGGCAGCCCGGCCTTGGCGAAGAGCTCCTTGTTGTAGCAGATCGCCATCGGGCCGATGTCGGTGCCGAGTCCGATGACCTTGCCGTCGGCGGTGGTGGCCTGCTTGACCTTCCAGTCGAGGTAGGCGCCCAGGTCCGCGCCGCCGGTCGTGCCGAGGTCGACCCACTTGTCCGCCATGGCGGGGCCGGTGGCCTCCGCCACGTAACCGACCTCCAGGGCCTGGATGTCGGCGAGTCCGCTGTTGCGGGAGAGCCGCAGCTTGAGGGTGTCCCAGTACTTCTGTCCGTCGGCGACGTTCGACTCGACGATCTTGATGTTCGGGTGTGCCTTCTCGTACTCGGCGTAGAGCTTGGCGCCCGTCTTGTCGTCGTAGCCGAACGACCCGAACGTTCCGATGCGCAAGGTGATCTGTCCGTCGCCGCCGGCCTCGTCGGAACCGCCGTCGCCGCCGCAGCCGGTGATCAGGGCGGCGCAGACGGCGACCCCGGCGACCGCGGCCCGCGCGGTGCGGCGCTGTGCCTGTCTGCTGCGGCTCGTGCTGGAAGTGCGCATTCGACTCTCCTCGTCCGGGGTGGTGCGATGCGTGGCTCGGTACGGCCCGCGGCTCATTGTGTGGGAGCGCTCCCACTGCGTCTCGCCCGAAGGTTGCTGTCTGGTCCGTACGGGTGTCAAGAGGCGGGCCGGAATTCGTTACGCCCCGCCTGGGAGCGCTCCCACGCTTGGTACAGTCACGGGACACAGGGGGATACGAGGGGAGACGGCAGATGGTGGTGAACGGGCGCCAGACCGGCAGGCCCACCCTGGAGGAGGTCGCGGCCAGGGCCGGCGTCGGCCGGGGCACGGTCTCGCGGGTGATCAACGGCTCCCCGCGGGTGAGCGAACACGCCAAGGCCGCCGTCGCCCGGGCCGTCGCCGAGCTCGGCTACGTACCCAACCGCGCCGCCCGGGCGCTGGCGGGCAGCCGTACGGACGCGGTGGCGCTCGTGATCCCCGAGACCGAGGCCCGGCTCTTCGCCGAGCCGTACTTCCTCGACATCATCCGTGGAGTCAGCGCCGAACTCGCCGACGCCGACAAGCAGTTGCTGCTCACGCTGATCCGGAACGACAAGGAGAGGCAGCGCTTCGAGCAGTACCTCGCCGCCCAGCGGGTGGACGGCGTGCTGCTCGTCTCGGTCCACGGCGACGATCCCCTGCCGGACCAGGTGCGGGCGCTCGGGCTGCCGGCCGTGCTGAACGGACGGCGTACCGGGGCGGAGGAGGTGGCCTACGTGGACTCCGACAACGTCGGTGCCGGGCGGTCGGCCGTCGCCCATCTCGCCGGGCGCGGCCGTCGCCGTATCGCGACCATCTCCGGCCCCCTGGACATGTACGTCGCCCGCTGCCGCCTCGACGGCTACCGCCGGGGTCTCGCGGAGGCCGCGATCGCCGCGGACGAGCGGCTCGTGGCCACGGGAGACTTCACCGAGGAGGGCGGACGGCGGGCGATGCGGGAGCTGCTCGACCGCGTACCGGACCTCGACGCCGTCTTCGCCGCCTCGGACGTGATGGCGGCCGGAGCGCGCGGTGTGCTGAGGGAGTCGGGGCGCCGGGTCCCGCAGGACGTGGCCCTCGTCGGGGTCGACGACTCGGCCGTGGCCCGTCACATGGACCCGCCGCTGACCAGCGTGCGGCAGCCCATCGAGGAGATGGGGCGCACGATGGCCCGGCTGCTGCTGCAGGAGATCGCGGAGGAGTCCGGGGAGCAGTCCCACCGGGTGCTGCCGACGGAGCTGGTCGTCCGCGAGTCGTCCTGAACCGCCTCCCAAGATGCACCGGGCCCTCGATGCCCGGAGAATTGCAGCAACAGGGCCCGTTTCCGCCACCGGGCGCAACCTGGCAAGGGGGCGGTCGACGATGCCGCTGCGACAGGAGTACCGGTCGTTCACGGCCGGGACTCTGCGGCGGTGGGTCGTCCTCTATGCGTGCGTCGTCGCCCTGCTCACGGCCTTGTACCTCACGGTGCCGTCCCGGCACACGCTTCTCTGGGCGCTGATCGGCCTCAGCGGCGTCGTGGCGATCCTCACCGGTGTCCACATCCACAAGCCCGCCAGACGGTGGCCGTGGCTCGTGCTCGCAGGCGCCAATCTCACCTTCGTCGCCGGCGACACCGCGTACAACCTTCTGGAGAACCTGTTCGGCCAGACCAATCCCTTCCCCTCGGTCGCGGACGCCCTGTACCTGGCCACGTACCCGCTGTTCGCCATCGGGCTCTTCGGTTTCATCCGCTACCGCGCCGCCGGGCGCGACCTCGCCGTGGCGCTCGACGCTCTCATCCTCACCTCGGGGCTGGCCCTGCTCTCCTGGGTGTACCTGATCACCCCGCTCAGCAAGTCGCCCGACATGACGTGGACCGAGAAGGCCATCTCGATCGCCTATCCGCTCGGCGACGTCCTGATGCTCGCGATGCTCGCCCGCCTCCTGGTGCCCGGCGGGCTGAGGTCGCGAGCGGTGCAGCTGCTCACCGTGGGGACGTGCGGAATCCTCGCGTCCGACGTCATCTACGGAACGCTCCAGCTGCAGGGGACCTGGACGGTCGGGACCGGCTGGGACCTCGGCTGGGTCGTCTTCTTCACGGCCTGGGGCCTCGCGGCGCTGCACCCCTCCATGACCGGGCTGACGGAGCGTGTCCCCCAGCCGCCGCCGGTCATCGCCGAACGACGCCTGGCCCTGCTCGCCGCCGCCTCGCTCGTCGCACCCGTCCTGCTGCTCTACCAGTCGCTGCGTGACCACCGGGAACAGGACATCGGCGTCATCGCCGTCTTCTCCGCGATCATGTTCCTTCTGGTCCTCACCCGCCTCTGGTACATGATGGCCGAACACCGGAGCGCCGAGGCCCGCGAGCGCAGTCTGCGGGTGGCCGCCGCCTCCCTGGTGGCGGCGCTGAGCCCACGCGAGGTCGCCAGCGCCGTCGAGGCGGCCGCCGCCACCCTCGTCGGGCCCGGCACGCCGCACAAGACGATGCTCCTCGCCCGCGACCGCAGGCGCTTGCTCTACGCCGTCCCGACCGGGCACCTGCCCTGGAACTTCCGCGGCACGGACCTGTCCGGTCCGCGGAGCCCTCCGTGGGCGGAGCTTCTCGCCCAGGGGAGCCGGCTCGTCGGCACCGACGAGCTCGATCCGGTCGTCGCGCACGCCCTCGGACCGCTGTCGCACGCGCTGCTGTGCCCGCTGGCCCTGCAGGCCCCCGCCGCGGGCGAATCCCAGCTCGGTGTGCTGCTGCTCGCGGCTCCCGAGAAGAAGCTCCGCGAGATCTCCGGGTCCGCGCAGTCCCTCGCCTCCCAGGCGGCCCTCGCCCTGGAGCGTTTCGGGCTCAGCGAGGAGGTCAACCGCCGCACCAGCGAGGCGTACTTCCGCACCCTCGTGCACAACACCTCGGACGTCATCCTGATCGTCGACGACGACGACACCGTGCGGTACGCCAGCCCGTCGGCCGAGTCGATGTTCGGACACTCGCTGATGCCCGGGACGCCGCTGACCGAACTCCTGGCTCCGGGCGATGCCGCCAGCGCGCTGCGGATCCTCGCCGGCGTCCGCTCCCGCGACGACGTGGACGCCCGGGACGACTGGAAGCTGCGCCGCGGCGAGTCCACGGACCTGCACGTCGAGGTCCGGTGCAGCAATCTCCGTAACGAACGGACCGTCCACGGTCTCGTCCTCACCCTGAGGGACGTGACGGAGCAGCGGAAGCTGGAGCGGGAGCTCACCCACCGTGCCTTCCACGACTCGCTCACCGGACTCCCCAACCGGGTCCTGCTCCTCGAACGGATCGAGCGGGCACTGCTGCGGGGCCGCCGCGACTCCACCCTGACCTGCATGCTCTTCGTCGACCTCGACGACTTCAAGGTCGTCAACGACACCATGGGGCACTCGGTCGGCGACGAACTGCTCGTCGCCGTGGCCCGTCGGCTGACCTCCGTCCTGCGGCTCAGCGACACCGCCGCGCGGCTGGGCGGGGACGAGTTCGCCGTCCTGATCGAGGGAGCCAAGGAGCCCGGCGACGCCGAAGCCCTCGCCGCCCAGATCGTGCACACCCTGAGCCAGCCCTTCCACCTCACCGACGGCGCCGTCTCCGTGTCGACGAGCGTCGGCATCGCCACTGTCCTGGACAGCGCCCACGCCGAGGAGCTCCTCGGCCACGCCGACCTCGCGCTGTACGCCGCCAAGGCCGCGGGCAAGAAGCGGTGGCGGCGGTTCCGGCCGGAGCTGCACGCCCGCCTCGTCGCGCGCCACGAGCTGCAGGAGGGTATGGACACGGCCATCGCCGACCACGCCTTCGCCCTGCGCTACCAGCCGATCGTCGATGTCGCCGCCGGGGCCGTCGCCGGCTTCGAGGCACTGATCCGCTGGCCGCACGCACGGCGCGGGATGGTCCCGCCCGACCAGTTCATCACCCTGGCCGAGGAGAGCGGACACATCATGCCGCTCGGTGCCTGGGTGCTGGAACACGCCGCACTCGACGTCGCCCGCTGGCAGCGGGCCCGCCCGGGGCGTCAGCCACCGCTGTACGTCAACGTCAACGTCTCGCCCCGGCAGTTCCGCGACCCGGGTCTCCTCGACGACGTGCGCCGTACCCTCAGCTCCTCCGGGCTCGCCCCCGGCACCCTGGTCCTGGAACTCACCGAGACCGTGCTGATGCGCAGGGACGAGCAGATCCGCACCACCATGCGGGAGCTGCGGGAACTCGGGGTCTCCATCGCGATCGACGACTTCGGCACCGGGTTCTCCTCGCTCAGCTATCTGCGGGAGTTCCCCATCGACGTGCTCAAGGTCGACAAGTCGTTCATCGACGACATCACCACCGACCGGCAGCAGCTGGCACTCGTCGAGGGGATCGTCCGGATCGCCGACGTCCTCGGCCTGAACGTGGTCGCGGAGGGCATCGAGCACGAGGGGCAGCGCGAGCTCCTCGCCGACATGGGCTGCCAGTACGGCCAGGGTTTTCTCTTCGCCCGGCCCATGACCGCCCACCAGGCCGAGTCCTTCCTGCGCCGCGCCTCGCCCGGCCTCACGTCCGCACCGGCCGGGACCGCCGTCGCCGAGCGACCCCGTGCGTCCGTCCGGCCTATGACGGCGCAGCAGGCCGCGGCCGAGGCGGCGCAGGCACAGGCGGCCGCGGCGCAGACGGCCGGCACCCGGCCGACCGGCAGCGCGCCGCGCGGTCCGGCGCAGCGCGATCGCCGGTGGCGCGACCTGGAGCGGCTGAAGCGAACCAGCCCGATGTGCGACGCCGTCATCGACGAGATCGACGGCCGCAAGGTGCGCGTCGAGAACGATTGGCTCGTCGACTTCGCCTCCTGCAACTACCTCGGCTTCGACCTCGAACCGGAGATCATGGCGTCGATCGGCCCGCAGGTCGGCAGCTGGGGCACGCACCCCAGCTGGTCCCGTCTGATCGGCAGCCCCCGGCTGTACCCCCGGATCGAGGAGCGGCTGACCGAACTGCTCGGCGCGCCGGACACCCTCCTGCTGCCGACGATCACCCTCATCCACCAGTCGGTGATCCCGCTTCTCGCCGGCGACGGACGGGTCTTCGTCGAGGCGACGGCCCACCGCACGGTCTACGACGGATGTGTGGTGGCCCGCGGCCAGGGGGCGAGAGTGCAGCGCTTCCACGCCGACAGCCCGTGGGAGCTGGACATGCAACTGCGTTCCGTCCCCGGCGGGGAGAGCCGCCTGGTCTGCATGGACGGCGTCAACAGCATGACCGGCAACTTCCCGGACCTCGGCGAGATCGCCCGGATCTGCCGCGAGAACGGCGCCCTGCTCTACGTGGACGACGCCCACGGCTTCGGGGTGATCGGCGAACGGGCAGACGGCGAGTCCTCACCCTGGGGCTCCCGGGGGAACAGCATCATCCGCCATCTCGGCGAGTCCTACGACGGTGTCGTCCTGGTCGGCGGATTCTCCAAGGCGTACTCGTCGCTGCTCGCCTTCCTCGCCGTACCGAAGTGGCTGAAGGACCACCTCAAGGTCGCGGCCGCGCCCTATCTCTACTCCGGGCCCTCCCCGACGGCCTCGCTCGCCACCGCACTCGCCGGACTCGACGTCAACGCCGAGCGCGGGGACGCCATCCGGGCCGACCTGTTCCGCAAGACCGCGCGGATCCTCGACCACGTGCGCGCCCTGGACATCGCGACCCCCAACACCGACGGACTTCCGATCATCGAGATCCCGCTCGGCGACGCACAGGATCTCGAAGCGGTCGCCTCGTTCCTGTGGGGGCGCGGGATCTACGTCACGCTGGCCAGCTATCCCCTCGTCCCGCGCGACCGTGTGGGCTTCCGCATCCAGGTCACGGCCGCCAACACCGACGAGGAGATCGACCAGCTCAACGCGGCGCTGACCGACCTCTCGCAGCGCTTCGCCCTGCAGCGGGTGCACGCAAGCTCCCATCCCGGCGTCACCGCCGGCCGGCCCGCGGACTCCCGATGAGCTCCTCGGCGCGGGCGCTCCGGCACAACCGCGACGCGGACTGGGACTCCTGGCCTGTCGCCGACTACCTGGCGGAGAACTACCGGCAGCTGCACCCGTGCGACATCGGCGTCATCCACCACCACGCGGCCTTCTACCGGCGGTTCGCGCCCGGCAGCATCGCCCGCGCCCTGGAGTTCGGCGCCGGGCCCAATCTGTATCCCCTGATGCTGGCCGCCGCCGCGAGCCGGCGCGTCGACGCCCTCGAACCCAGCAGGGCGAGCGTCGGATATCTCCGCGAGCAGCTGGCCCACGGGCCCGACGCGAGCTGGCAGGCGTTCTACGCCCTCTGCCGCGAACTCGACCCGAACCTCCCCGAGACGCCCGCCGAGGCCCTGGCGCGGGTACGGATCGTCCCCGGCGGCGCCGACGACGTCCCCCCGGGGACGTACGACCTGGCCTCGATGAACTTCGTCGCCGAGAGCGTCACCGAGGACTTCGCCGAGGTCGCCGCGCTGTGCGCCGACTTCGTCCGCTCGGTACGGCCGGGAGGGCATCTCGTGGCCGCTTTCATGGAACGCATGCCCAGCTACCGCATCGGCGACGGCCCGGACTGGCCGGCCTGCCCGGTGGACGCGGGCGCGGTCCGCTCCGTCTTCGCGCCGCTGACCGAGGAGCTGCGCATCAGCCGGCTGGCGAAGGACCGCACCCTTCCCGAGTACGGCGACACGGGCGTGCTCCTGCTGACGGCCCGGCGACCGGAGACGCCGTCGCGCTCGTGGCGCCGGTGACCTGACCCCCGTGACCTCATGCGATCCGCCCGTGCGATCCGCCCGTGACGTCACCCGATGCGCCCGTGACCTCAGCCGTGCCGCCGGATCATCCCCGCGTAGTCCTTCAGCGACGAGCCCGGCGTCCCGTCGTAGAGGTTCTGGTCGAAGGCCCACATCATGCCTTCGAGGCCGCAGGAGGCCATCTGACGCGCCGCCGTGTCCATCACTCCGGGGTGGTACGCCGCCACCTGCGGCCCCGCGCTCTCCCCGCTGAGCCGGGTGAAGCCCTCGGCGCGCGCGACGGCCGCCACCCAGCGGGTGGACGACCAGCTCCGTACCGTCGCCTCGTCCGGGGCGTCGACGTCGACGGCCGCGTCCGCGGGCGCGCAGCCGTTGTCCCCCGGCGCGCCCGTGCCGTCGACGAGCGCCGTCGACACCAGGACCACGTTGCTCTGCCGCTGGACCAGCCCGATCGTCTCGAAGAACGCGACCCCGCGACCGACCAGCCGCGCCGGATCCGTGACGCCCAGCCGGACGGCGAGCGCCGCCCGCTGATCGGAGGGGAGGATACCGGCCCCGGGGATCAGCACCTTCAGCGGACCGGCGTGGCCCAGGGCCGTGTACACCCCGATCTGCCAGTTCACGGCGTCGGCCAGCGACGCGAGGTACCAGTCGTACCAGAGCCGTACCTGCCGCTCGGTGAACGCCTCGCCCCGGTACGCGTGCTCGCCGGGGCGCCAGCCGGGGAAGGGGTTCTGCGGCACCGTCGCCGGGCGGTCCGTGTCCGGGCTCGTGGACTGGGCGTTGTCGTCGAACGCCCAGAACTCGTCCTCGTCCCGGTCCCGGGAGACCGGCGTCGGATAGCTGAACTCCCCGGACTCGTTCACCCCGATCCGCAGGGCCCAGAAGTCGTCCAGACCGATGCGTGCCTTCACCTCCGTCAGATACTGCTCGGCCTCGAAGCGGACACTGTGGCTGAAGACGATGTTCGGGGTCCAGGGGGACTGCTCGCCGAACTGGTTGACGTACACAGCCCATGGATAGACCTCTCCGAGCCAGTCCGGCGGGTGATGGAGGCCGAGGCCGGCCTCGATCAGCAGCCCCGCGTCCCGGAACGAGCGGATCCGCTCCCTGATCTCCTCGGCGTAGGCTTCGTCGAAGACGTCCTGCTCCGGTTCGAACCGGTCCCAGTCGATCTGTAGATGGGCGACCCGGATACCGTTCGCGTACTCGGTCCGCGCCTGGTCCGACTCGGTCTGCAAGGTGCCGAACCAGTACGCCTCCGACGCACTGCCCGCCGTCTCGTCGCGCCGCAGCAGCCCGACCGTCGCCAGCACCAGGATCAGGGCGACGAGCGCTCCGAGCGCGGCACGGCGGCGGTCCGGCGGCCTCATGCCAGCAACTCCCGGTAAAGGGCCCCGTACTGGGCCGCGAACCGCTCGGGCCCGAAGGACTCCTCCACGTTCGCTCGGCCGCGTTCCGCGAGCATGTCCCAGACCCGGGGCTGACCGAGCAGCCAGCCCAGCTGCTGCCCGGTCCTGCGGGCGTCACCTGCGGGAGCCCGCAGGACCGCGTCCCCGAAGTCGGCGAACTGCGGAAGGTCGCTCAGGATGGCCGGCCGCCCGGTGGCCAGCGCCTGCAGCACCGTGAAGGGGATGTCCGCCGTGCCGCCGATCACCGGCGGCGGGAAGAGCAGGACATGCGCCGAGGCCAGCAGGGCACGCATGTCGTCGACATAACCCCGCACCTCCACATCGGCCAGACCCCCGGCCCAGGCCCGCTCCCTCAGTTCCTCCCGCAGCGCGGCCGCGTTCTGCCCCGGCCGCCCGCGCATGGCCAGGACGAGCCGGAAGAGCGCCCCGGACCGCGTCGCCTCGGCCGCCGCCTCGACGGCGGTCACGGCCCCGCCCAGCGGGTCGAGATGGCCGGCGAAGAGGACGATCGGCATCCCCTCGGGGCGCGGCAGGAAGGGCCACTCGCTCAGCCGGATCATCGGCGGGATCACCCGGACGTCGCCGAAGTCCGCGGCGCGCAGCCGCCGGGCCATCGACTCCGACAGCGCGACCGTCGTCCCCAGCGGCCGGGTCCTCGTGAGCAGCCGCGCCTCCATCACACCGGGCACGGTGTGGACGACCGGCCGCGCCCCCAGCATCAGAGGACGCAGCCAGGAGAAGGCGGGGAACGCCCGCCCGATCGTCACGAACGCGTGGACCAGATTGGCGCGGCGTGCCGCTACGGCCCCGGCGAGCGCCGCCTGCAGGCGGACCGGCGCGTGCGGTGAGCCGTCCGGGGACCAGAGGCGGACCGCCCGCCCGACGGGCGGCGGCGGCCGGCCACGCCGCGCGGGCCACCGGCAGAACCAGAGGAACTCCACGTCGGGCAGGGCTCCCAGAACATCCCTGGCCAGCGCCACGTCCGAGCCGTCCGCGCCGTCCAGCGGGCTGCTGGTCAGGAGCAGGACACGCGGCGGCCGCGCGCTGACGGTCATGATCCGTTTCCGGGGACGGCCGCCGGGTCGGTTCCGTCCGGCAGCGGGATCCGGTAGAGGGCCAGCGTCCCGTACATCTCCCCCTCGAAGGAGAACAGGAGCTCGCCCTGCTCGGCGAGCCGCTCGACCTCGGCCAGGCTGGAGTTGCCGTACCCCTGCTCGATCACCTTCCAGGGGACGATCAGGTACTCGACGCGCTGGAAGGCCCGGTCCTCCGCCGACACCCAGTGGTCCAGCCGGTACCGGTCCGTCAGCGCGTAGTAGGACACGCCCCGGCTCGTGCCGCCGTCGACGGTCGCGATGGCGGTCCCCCGTGGGAGGTGCTCGGTCACATAGGACCGGAGCCGCACGAATCCGTCGTCGGCCTGCCCGCGCTCCGCCGCGTACACGGCGGCGGGCGCGAGCACGGCGACGGAGAGCAGCGCGGCGGACAGGCCGGCCGCGACGGCCGCGCGGCGGCTCACGGCGCGCCGGGAAGGCAGGGGCAGCGTCAACGCCAGCGCCATCAGGTTGGGCACCATGAGGAGATAGAGCGCCTGCTCCTCCAGCGTCCCCAGGGTCAGCGCGTAGAGGAGCGTCAGGATCGCCGAGGCGTGGAAGAGGGCCAGCAGGCGGTGGACCGGGTCCCGGCGCCGCAGCAGCAGGAAGAGGGCCAGCGGCGTGAGGGCGAGCAGCAGGTAGCTCATGGCGTAGTCGGGGAGCTGCGCGGTCAGCCGGCTCGTCAGCGAAGGCGCTCCGGGCGCGTTGAATCCGGTCTCCTGCACGATGCCCAGGAGCCTCTGCAGGCCCATCGTCTTCGCGTACCAGAAGGCGTCGAGGTGGCCGAAGGCGGTGAGCAGAAGGACGTACGCGGTGTACGGCACCGCCGCCGTCGCCAGCGTGACGGCCACCAGCCTGCGCGGCGGCCCCCAGTTGAGCGCGAGCGCGACCAGCAGCGGCAGCACGGTGATCAGCGCCGCGTGGTCCTTCGTCAGGATCGCGAGCCCGAAGAAGAGCCCGGCGAGCAGGGCCGCACCGTCCGCCCTGCGGGGCGGTTCGCTCCGGGCCAGGGAGACCAGCACCAGGTATCCGGCCAGGACCCAGACCATCGTCCCGGTCTCCAGGAGCGCCCGGTCGTTCTGCCGGATGCAGTACTGGTCCACGGCGAAGACGAGACCGGCCACCAGCCCGGCGGGGCGCGACCTGACGCGGGCGACCAGGTAGACCAGCAGTGCCGCCGTGGCGCCCGCGAGCAGCGCGTTGAGTACCCGGACACCGTGCACCTCGGTGAGGACGTCGGAGTCGAGACCGATCAGCCGGACCCAGGCGGCCTGGAGGTAGAAGAACCCCGGCGGGTGCAGGAAGAACAGGCCTTCGTCCGTACGGGGAAAGCCGCCCTCACCCGCGCTCCTGCCCAGCTCCGTGTAGATCAGCTCGTCCACGAACACGTCCCCCGAGCGATCGACGGCGACGAGGCGCAGGGCCATGGTGAGAGCCGCGGCCAGGGCGGCCAGGACCGCCGTCGGCACGGGGCGCCGCGCGTCGCGGCCCCGGACCTGATCGGACCGGCCCGGACCGGGGTCCGCGGACGGGGCGGGGGGCGCGGTCGTGGGGGGCGAGTTCACGGCCCGCCTCCCGCAAGTGGCGGCGCCGCGGCGTCGACGTCCTTCGGCATCAGGAAGACCTCGGCCGCCGGCGGGATGGACCCGCCCGGGAACAGCGCGTCCGCCTGGGTGCGGTAGCCCCGGATCAGCTCCCGCTTGTCGGCGAGCCCCTCCTCCCAGGCGCACGCGACGAACGCGTGGCGCCCGGTGAAGGAGGCGTCGGGCTCGAACTGCTGGTTGTACGGGAAGTCGCTGTAGTACGCGACCCGGCGGCCGCTCAGCTCCGCCGCCGTACGGACCAGGACGTGGTCGGCGTGTCCGCCGACGCCCAGCGGCGCGAGGACGAGCCCCCGGTCCGAGGGCGGCAGCGCCCCGATCGCGTCGGCGACCGTACGCAGGGTCCGGGCGTCGTGACGGGAGACCCGGCCACGCGACAGATGCAGCCGGTACGTGGGGTACACGTGATCGATCTCCGGCAGCCGCCCCGCGAGGCCTCCCGTGCGCGGCGACCGGCCCTCCTTGCGACGGAACAGCCCGTCCACCAGGCCGAAGTGGCGCCAGGCGACGCCCATCTCCGCCATCACGGACCGGTCCTCCTCGCGCCGGGAGGCGTACAGTTCCTCCGCGTCCGAGGCCCTGGTCTGCCGCAGGTACTGGCGCCCGGACAGGGTGTACGGAGGCGGGGCCGCCTCGGTGAAGAAGGACACGACGGTGACCGGGGCCCGCCGACGGGCCCGCAGCAGCAGCGCCCCGCACGACAGCACCCCGTCGTCGAGGTGCGGCGACAGCACGACCAGCGGGTGGCCCGACGCGATCGCGGCGGTCAGCGGGTCGTCGGCCATGGCTCACCCCTCCTGTCCTTCCTCGGCCGTCGCCCGCGGACGGAACCGTCCACCAGGCGGCGGGTCAGGGCCAGATACCGGCCCGTCATCTCGTCCCATGTGTAGTGCTGCGCCGCATGTCCGGCCTGGCGCCCGAGCGCGCGCCGCGCCCGCTCGTCGGAGGCCAGCATCCGCATCCGGTCGCCCAGCGCGGCGACGTCGAACGGCGGCACGGCGACATCGCCTCCGTCGCGCATCCACCGCAGCGCGGGCAGATCGAAGTGGAGGATCGGCTTCCCGTACGACATGCCTTCGAGCGCCACCAGGCCGAAGGTCTCGTGCCGCGACGGCATGACCAGGAAGGCGCTGTTCCGCAGGAGGTCCCGCTTGCACTCCTCCCCGGCGAACCCCACCCAGCGGACGCTGCCCGGATGCGCGGCGAGCAGCGCCGCCAGCTTGCGTTCCTCCGGCTGCGTACCGCTGCCCGCCAGCACCAGCGGCAGCGGAGGACGGCTCCGCCGGTACGCCTCCAGGAGCAGGTCGAGCCCCTTGACCCAGGTGTCGATCCGCCCCAGGAACAGGATGTAGTCGCCCGCGCCGATCCGGGCGTCGTCGATCTGACGCTGCTCGACACCGTTGGCGATCACCTGGACGTCCGCCCGGGGGCTGAGCCGCCGGACGGCGGAGGCGTCGGCCTCGTTCATCACCACGATGTGCCGGTAACAGCGCAGCCCGAGCCGCTCCACCAGGAAGAACGGGATGTGGTAGCGGCGCCACAGCGCCTCGGCGCTGCGGCCCTGGTCGATCCCGACGACCGGCGCGCGCGAGAACAGCGGCAGGAAGCTCGTCGAGAACGGCGGCGTGAAGCTCTCCAGCCACGCGTCGTGCGGAAGCCTTCGGGCCAGGAAGGGGAGCAGCGTCAGGAAGAGCAGCTGCCCGGCGCGCGGACCGGCCCAGCGGACCGGGAGACAGATGTAGCGGATGCCGTCACGGCGGAGAGAGACACCGCGTCTGCCCGCCGTCACCACCGTCACGTCGAAGTCGTCCGACAGCCGCCGGGCGACCTTCTCGACCACCAGGGCGCCCCCGCCCCGGTAGTCGGGATTGCCCGCGTCGTCGTAGATCGAGACGACGATCCGCTTCCGCCGCGCCGGGCGCGCCCCCTCCCCGGCGTCCGGGAGACGCCGCGTCCGGACGGTGTCGAGCACCCGCTCCAGCGCCTCGTCCGCCACCCGCGACGGGGCACGCTCGCCGTCGAGCCGCACCACCCGGGGCAGGCGCGAGGCCCAGGCGCGGTAGCGCGCCCACCGGAAGGCCGGCGACCCGGCCGCGCGCTCGCCGGCGCGCCCACGCGACGTGGCGGGAGCCGTCTCCACCAGCAGGGTCAGGTCGTTGCGGCGGACGAGCCGGGTGAAGCGGTCCGAGGCCCGGTGCCCCGGCGGGAAGCCGAACGCCACCAGCCTGTCCAGCGGCCCACCGTCGGTCAGGACGATCGCCGGACGGACCCGGGAACGTGCCGACAGCGCACGGCGGGTGGCACGCGTCCGTACGGACAGGTCACCGGCGTCGAGCACGGCGTGGGTACGGCGCGCCCACGATCCCCGGCGCGTGGGATCGTCAGGGCGCCGTACCGTCTCCTCCTCGTCCCTCACCCGCGGAGGAGAGCCGGATCCACGGCACAGGACGCAGCCGCGGCAGTCGAGCGTGGTCACCGCGAAGCCGCGCTGCCGCAGCAGCCCGGCCACGCGCCGGACCAGCGAGGACCTGCCCGCGCCGTCGGGGCCGGACACCGCGATCAGGAGAGGCCGCGCCGTGTTCATGAGGTGCGCCTCCGCAGTCGCTCGGTGACGACGAGCGGCACCCGCAGAGCGACCTCACGTGCCGCCGTGGAGGGCCGCCCGTGGGTCAGCAGGTGCCCGGCGTGCGCCATGCCGGTGCGCAGCGACGCCGATACGGGCAGCGGCAGGGGGAGCCGTACGGGCTCGCCCCGGTCGAGCGCGGCCATCGCCTCGGTCGCGAGGTCCAGGGCCCGGTCCGCGCCCGCGGACCAGCCCTCCCGAGCGGTCTGGGTGCGCGCCTCGGTCACGACCTCGGGCGCCAGCAGCTCGCGCAGCGCGAGAAGTTCGGACAGGTCGAGCGACTGGTTCCGGAACAGCCCGTGGGCCAGCCAGATCCTCAGCCGGTCGGCGGGGCACGGGACGAGCCAGGCGCGGCCGTCGTGGTCGGGGACGGCGTGGGCGAAGAGACGGTCCGGCGCCATGACCTGGACGCCGCGCCAGGCCACGGAGGTGTGGAGCTGGGCCGAGGGGCCGTCGGGCGGCTCCAGCAGCACCGAGGTGGACCGCTCCAGCCAGTGCGCCGACCGCTCCGCGTACCAGCCGCTGAGCACCACGGGGGCGTCCTTCCAGCGGTCCGGGGGGACGACCAGGTCGAAGTCCCCGTGCACGAGATCGCCGGAGAGGCCGGCCTTGATGAGCACCGTGGGGATGTCCGCCGCGTCCAGCCGGTCCGTCGACTCGACGAGGTTGCGCCGGAAGAGGCGGGCGGCGTCGGTCACCGCGTCGAGCGTCGTGGCCAGTTGGCGGGGGTAGGCCCGCGCGAGCCGGCCCTCGACCTGGTTGTCGCGGGCGACGGCCAGCGCGGCCCGCAGCTCCTCGTCCGACGCCGGCCCGGCGTCGCCGCGCCAGACGGCGTCGACGAGCAGGCGGACGGCGCGCTCGGGGTCCTGGCCGGTGCCCCACCCGTGCCCCACCCCGTCCGGCCTGGTCTCGCCCGGTCCGGTCTCGTGGGGCCTGGTCTCGTGCGGTCCGGTCTCGTAGGGCCTTGTCCCGTCCGGTCCGGTCTCGTAGGGCCTTGTCCCGTCCGGTCCGGTCTCGTAGGGCCTGGTCTCGTGCGGCCCCACCCCGTCCGGCCTCACCCCGTCCGGCCTCACCTCGTCCGGCCCTGCCTCGTACGGCTCCGTCCCGTCCTGCCCCGCCTCGTGCGGTCCGGGGTCATCCGGTGCGGTCCCGTCCGGGCCGGTTCCGTCGGGGTCGGGGGCGCCGCGGTGGCGGAAGAACCGCCACAGCGCCACGGTCGTGGTCAGGACCGCGGCGATCAGCCACAGCACCGGATGCGGCCGGAGCACCACCAGCACGCCGGCGAGGACCAGGGCGGGGCCCAGGGCCTTGAGCACGGCGGCGCGTGGCGCTCCGGCGTGGCCGGCGGACCCATGAAGGCCCGCCTCGCGGACGAGCAGGACGCCCAGAGCGACCACCGTCCCGCACATCCCGCCGATCGCCATCCCCAGCACGCCGTCGGCGGACCAGCCGGCCGTCAGGCCGGACACGTAACAGAGCAGGCCGACGAGCAGCGGACGCAGCACCGCGTAGTCGTTCACCGCCTGCGAGAAGGTCACCAGGAGGCTCAGCGCGCCGAGCGCGAGCCCTGCGACCGCCGTGCACGCCATGAGCGTGCTCATCTTCGTGTACTCGTCAGGGAAGACCGTGTTGAGCACGGCGCCCGGCGCCGTGGCGCCGACGGCGGTCAGCGGCAGCGCCACCGTGAGGTACATGCCCATGGCCCGCGCGGCGAGCGGTGACCCGGCGCGCCGCCGCGAGAGAGCCGGCAGGAAGGCGATGGCGACGGCTCCGGCGAGGAAGAGCGGGATCCGGCCCAGCATCACGGCTGCCTGGTAACTGGCGGCGTCCGAGCGGTCGGTGGGCAGCATCGCCACCAGCACCACGTCCAGGGCCGCCATCACGGCGATGACACCCTGGAGGGAGGCGACACCGACGGCGCGATGCCACAGCGCGCGGTTGGCGGTCGCCGCCTGCCACGGGCGTCGCCCGGTGCCGCGGAACCGGCGCGGCCTGAAGATCACGAAAGGTGCCACGGCGATGCCGAAGGCCGCCAGGGCGCCGGTCGCGCCCAGGTCGAGCGCCGCCACCAGGAACAGCCCGATGCCGAGCTTCAGTACGGCTTCCACCACGGTGAGGGACGCGAGGGTCCGCAGCCGCTCGGTGCCCTGCAACCAGCCGACACAGACCCGGGTCACATAGATGAGCAGGGTGCTGGCACCGATCACCAGGGTGGTCCAGAGCCCCGCGAACTCCGTGGCCACGGCGCTCACCAGCGTTGCCGCCAGGACGCCGCCCGCGACCCCCGTCACCACGGCGAACCGGACCGCTTCCCCTCGCTCGCCGTCCGAGCGGGCCCGCGCCAGCGCCTGAGCCAGCATCCACGGCACGGTCACCACCGCGATCGCCGCCGTACACACGATCAGCCCCTGGCCCGCCGCGAACGTGGCGTACGAGCCGACGTCGAGCAGCCGGGTGAGCGCCAGCGCGTAGATGTAGTTGACCGTTCCGACGGTGACCGCCGCGGTGGCGATCCAGCGCGCCCCGTGCACCGCCGTGACCTCGTCCTGGAGGACGGGCGCGCGCATGGCGACGGGGCCGGCGGTGGTCATGGCCGGATCCCCCGCGGAGGGCTCGGCGTGCCGACGAGTACGTCCTGGCCGCCGGCGAGCGAAACGGTCGCCTCGCGTACGTCGAGCCTCCTCAGGGCCTCCAGCGCCTGCACCTCGTCACAGCCGTGCAGCAGCAGCCGGAAGCTGTCTCCGTCGCGGTCCCACGCGTCGGTCTGGCGCAGCGCCCGGCGCAGCGCCCGCACCGTCGCCTCGGCGTCCCGCGCCGTGAAGCGCGTGACGACCGAGAGATCGCTCGACGTGCGCCGCGAGCGCCGGTGACGGTGGATCCGCCGGAGGTCTTCGAGAACCACCTGCGCGAGGCGCTCGGCGCTGTCGTCCCAGGAGAACGCGGCGGCCCAGGCACGGCAGCGTTCGGCCACGCGCGTACGCGCCTCCTCCGTGGCCAGCACGTCGAGGGCCGTGGCGACACCGTCGGCGAGATCGGTCGCGGGCGGCAGCAGCCAGCCGTTGACGCCCGGCTGAACGGCGTCGCGCAGTCCGGGCACGTCGTAGGCGAGGGCGGGTGTTCCGACGGCGTTCGCCTCGATGACGGTGAGGCCCCAGCCCTCGGCGACGGACGGCACGACGGTGAGCCACGCGCGGCGGAAGAGTTCCTGCTTGCGCTCCTCGGACACGCGACCGTGGAGGACGACGGCGGAGCTGACGCCGAGTTCGGCGGCGAGCGCGCCCAGCCGTTCCCGCTCGGGTCCGTCCCCGCAGATGTCCACCGTGAGGTCAGGCACCTTCCCCAGCAGCCTCGGCAGGGCCCTGACCAGCAGGTCGACCCGCTTCTGCGGCATCAGCCGGCTCACCACCGTGATGGCGGGCGCCGGGCTGCGCGAGACGCCGGGGGAGATGTCCGCGGTGCGGGGGCTGCCGTTGGGCACGATGTGGATCGGATTGCCGAAGCCGAGTTCGCGCCGGGCGCCCTCCCGCGTGGACGGCGAGACCACGACCACCGGCCGCCCCCGGTACACCCGTCTGCTGACCTGCTTCTCCAGCAGCCGGCCGACCGCGTTGAGGGGCCATGGGAAGCGCAGGTCGAACTGGCGCTGGTGGATGTGGTGAATCACGCAGATGTCCGCGGTCCAGCGCGGGGTGAAGAGCGGTGAGAAGAACGGGATCCCGTTCTGGAAGTCGACCACCGTGTCGTACGCGTGACGGTTCCGCAGCAGATGAGCCGCGGCCGACGCGTACACGCCGAACGTCCCGCCGCCCCGCACGATCCGGATGCCGTCGCGGTACTCGCGCTGCCGCGCCCCCGGAGCGCGGGAGGAGACGAGCGTGACGTGCGCCCCGGCAGCCGAGAAACGGCGGGCGATCTCCCAGCAGTACGCCTCTGCGCCGCCGGCGTCGGGATGCGAGGGGTCGCGCCAGTTCAGGAAGGCGATGTCGGTACGGGCGAGTTGGTCGAGGGCGCTCATCGTGATCACCGGGCCAGCGAGATCCGCAGCAGATCGGCCATCGAGCGCAGGCCGTCGCGGCGGGCGGAGAACGTCGATCCGGGCACGTCCGACCAGTCCACCGGTACCTCGACGACATCGCGCCCGGCCCGGACGACATGGGCGAGCATCTCGACGTCGAACGCGAATCCGTCGATGTGGCAGTCGTGCACGACCTCCCGGATCAGCGGGCCGGAGAAGAACTTGAACCCGCACTGGGTGTCCGCGATCCCGGGGAGCGTCAGATGGGCGAGCGTACGGAAGAGCAGTCCGCCGCCGCGCCGGAGCACCGACTGCTCGACCTCCAGGTGGGCGCCGGGCGTGTGCCGGGAGGCGATGACGGCGCCGTGGCCCGCGCGGAGCAGCTCCATGACCCGGTCGAGGGTCTCGATGGGGGTGGCGTTGTCGGCGTCGGCGAAGCCGATGTAACGGGCGGAGGAGGTGACGATCCCGCGCCGGACGGCGGCGCCCTTGCCCTGGTGGCTGCAGCCGATGACGTGCAGGGGCACGGGCGGGTCGGCGAATCGGCCGAGCGCGTCCCGGGTGCCGTCGGCGCTGTTGTTGTCCACCACGACGACCGCGGACGACCACGGGCGCGCGGCGAGGTACTCCCTCGTCGCGGCGATGGTCGCGGGCAGCCGACGCCGCTCGTTGAAGGCCGGGATGATCAGTTCGAGGTCCACCACGGGCCGGGTGAGCCAGTGGGGGAGCGGTGCGTGCGCGCGCACGGCGGCCATCACGCCTCGCCTCCTTCGGGGGCGCGGCGCGGTCGGCGTCGCGGAGTCGTACGGCGGCGGACCGGGGCGTACGCGAAGCCCGCGCCCGGTCCCGTGTGATCTGCGGGGTTCGCCGGTGCGATGGGTCGGGCGGGGCCCGCGGGCGCGGGGTGTCCGGCGGGTTCGAGAGGCCCTGTGCGTCGGGCGGGTCCGGCGGGTCCGGCAGGTCCGGCAGGTCCGGCGGGTTCGGAGGGTGCGCCGTGTGATCCGCCGCCGCGTCGGTCGTGCGCGGCGCGGGCGCGGACGGTACGAGAACGCCGGCGCCGGGCCGCCGTACGCGGGCGGCGCACGGCGCAACGGCGGGTGCGGACCGCGGGCAGAAGCCGGTCGGTCGCCCGTCGTCCGGGATGGGACGTGGGGCGGCGGGCCGGGACGCACGGGCTACGGCGCCGGGACTCGGCGGAGGGCCAGTCGGTCACCCGTCGCAGCGGATGCGGAGCGGGTGCCGCCGGTGTCCTGCCGATCAGATGTGACCTCACGACGAGCTTCTTCCGGCAACCGACCCTGCCAAGGGTCTGTCATGCGTCCAAAATGCCTGACTTCAAGCGTTAGCATCGGATTTCTGATCCGTCAAGCGTGGTCGGTTCGCCCCGCTCGGCCCGCGAGACGCGGCGACGGCGCCAGGCGGTGCAGCGCGTTGTGCGGGCGCTCGTCGAGCAGCCCGCCGAGGATGCGCGACCCGTCACGGAACGTGCGAGCGTGCGGCAGGCCGTGGTGGCGGGGCAGTTCGAGACTCGGCACCTCGGTGATCCGCAGACCGTAGTGCAGGGCGTGGGTGACCAGCTCGGCGCCCAGCTCCACCCCGTCCTCCCGCAGGTCGAGGAGGTCGACGAAGCCGCGGCGGAAGGCGCAGAAGCCGTACCAGAGGTCGGTCAGATGCTGACCGTAGAGCTGCCGGGCGAGGCGGAGCAGCGCGCTGTGACCGAGTCTGCGCAGGAGCGGGTAGTCGGCGAAGTCGCCGCCGGCGATGAAGCGCGAGCCCTTGACGAAGTCGTATCCGCTGTCCAGGTAGTGCAGGTAGTGCGGGATCTCCATCGGCGACATGCTGCCGTCGGCCCCCATCAGCACGATGAACTCGCCGGTGGCTGCGAGCAACCCCGCGTGCGGGACGTCGCCCGCCGCGCAGTCCCACGGCCCGAGCCGGCGTACGGTCGCGGCGGTGCGGGCACCGCTCGCGTCGGCGCTCCTGCCACCGCCCGTCTCCGCCACCCTCGCCGTCTCCGGCCCCCTCGTCGACACGCCTTCCGGGGCCCCGACCAGAACCACCTCGCGGACTTCGGCCGGAATCTGCTCCAGCAGCCGGTCGGTGTCGTGGTCCCCGGGGCGCACCGCGATCACCACGCTCACCGTGCGGGTGTCCGCGTAGGGTGAACGATCGGTCGACCGGCGCATCGGATGTGGCCCGTTACCCATTGGTACGGCTTTCTCCAGAGTCGCGGGAGCGACTTTCAGCATCCTGCGCGGAATGCCGTGACGTCAAGGTCTCACCTCCCCGTCCGTGCGCCGCGTTCCTCACGGGACTACAATCCGTTCATGGCAGGGCGAATTGAGGACTACGCCCTCATAGGCGATCTGGAGACGGCTGCCCTCATCGGGAAGGATGGGGCTGTCGACTGGTGGTGCGTACCTCGATTCGACTCGCCCGCCTGTTTCGCCGCCCTCCTCGGAGACGAGTCCCACGGGGCGTGGAGTCTGGCGCCGGTCGGAAATCGTCCGTGCAGTCGCCGGAGTTACCGAGGCGCTTCACTCGTCCTGGAATCGGTCTGGGAATCCGTCTCGGGCACGGTGCGCATCATCGACTTCATGCCCCCGCGTGAACAGACGCCCCGGATCATCCGGTTGGTGGAGGGTGTCTCCGGACGTGTCGACCTGCACGGCGAGTTGCGGATGCGTTTCAACCACGGCAGCGTGGTCCCCTGGTCGCGGCGGGTCGACCGGCGTACGGTCGCGACCGTGGCCGGCCCGGACGCCACCCATCTGCGGTGCGGACCGGGCGTGGAGATCGGCGTCACCGACGAATGCATCACTCTCGACGTGTCGGTGAAGGCGGGTCAGCGCATTCCCTTCGTCCTCGGCTGGAGCCCTTCCCATTCCGCGCCGCCTCCGGCACCCGACGTGGCGGCGGAATTGACGCGTACGCTCGCCTTCTGGAGCGAATGGACCGCACAATTCCGATATGAAGGCCCGTTCCGCGAGGCCGTCATCCGATCGCTCGTCACCCTCAAAGCCCTCACCTACGAACCGACCGGCGGCATCATCGCCGCGGCCACCGCCTCGCTCCCCGAACGTATCGGGGGGGAACGGAATTGGGACTATCGGTTCTGCTGGCTGCGCGACTCCACCTTCACCCTGTCCTGCCTTCTGCGCAGTGGATTCCGGCGCGAGGCGCTGGCATGGAAGGACTGGCTCGTCCGCGCCGTCGCGGGCGACCCCGCCGACCTCCAGCCGATCTACGGCGTGGCCGGCCAGCGCAACCTCCCCGAGGTGCACGCCGACTGGCTGCCCGGCTACGAGGACTCCAGACCGGTCCGGTTCGGCAACGCGGCCGTCGAACAGTTCCAACTGGACATCTACGGGGAGGTGTTGAACACGATCTACTCGGCCGTCCGCGCCGGGGTCGCCATCGACCCGCACGTCTGGAGCCTGATGGCCTCACTCCTGGACTACGTGGACAAGCGGCGGAGGGAACCGGACGAGGGCATCTGGGAAGTGCGCGGCCCGCGCCGCCACTTCGTCCACTCCAAGATCATGGCCTGGGTCGCCGCCGACCGCGCCGTGCGCCTGGCCCGCGTCGCAGGCCTGCGCGCATCCGTCGAGCGCTGGCAGACCGTGCGGCGCGAACTGCGCGACGAGGTGTGCGCGCGGGGCTGGAGCGACGAGCAGCAGTCGTTCGTCCAGTACTACGGCGCCCGGCGCATCGACGCGACGGCGCTGCTGATCCCCAGGCTCGGCTTCCTCCCACCGTCCGATCCGCGTGTCCTGAGCACGGTCGAGGCGATGGGCCGGCTCGACGACCGCGGATTCGTCCGCCGGTACGCGGACGTCGACAACGGCGCGGTGCACGAGGTGGACGGCCTGGACGGGGCCGAAGGGGCCTTCCTGGCCTGTACGTTCTGGTACGCCGACGCCCTGGCGATGACGGGGCGTCCGGCCGACGCCCGTACCGCCTTCGAGCGCGTTCTCGACATCCGCAACGACGTGGGACTGCTCGCCGAGGAGTGGGATCCGCACGCGGGCCGCCAGCTCGGGAACACCCCCCAGGCGCTCAGTCATGTGGCCCTGGTGAACACGGCGTTCACCCTCTTCGGAACACGCCGACACGATCGTTCACCCGCAGGACGGTCCGCCGTGGCATGATCCGGCCGACGTCGGGGGGAGGGGTGAACAACAGTCGCATTTTTCATCAGTAGTTATCTGTCTTCATCAGCTTTTATCCTGATGGTGTGAAGCTTTCCGAGTGGGCGGCGCGCAACGGTGTGCACTACCAGACGGCATGGGCCTGGGCGAAGGAGGGCCGTATGCCGGTCCCTGTCGTGCAGACGCCGTCCGGTATGTGGCTGGTCGAAGAGTCCGCTCCCGAGATCGGCAGGCGGGTGAGCGGGGCGGAGCCTGCCGGGAGCGGGAAGAAGAAGCGCCGGGGGTTCGAGGCGCGGCCCGGCTTTCACGTCGTGGGCCACAGGCTCGCCCTCGACCCCAACGCGTCCGCCCTGCAGGCTCTGGCCTCGCATTGCGGGGCGGCGCGGGTCGCCTACAACTGGGCGGTGCGGCATGTGCTGGCGAGTTGGTCGCAGCGCGCAGCGGAGGAGACCTACGGCGTCCCCGAGGCAGAGCGCGTTCCGTGGCGGTCGTGCGTCGTTGCCGTCGTTGCGGAAGGCGTTCAACGAGGCCAAACAAACGGACCCGTTCCTGCGGGAGTGGTGGGCGGAGAACTCGAAGGAGGCCTACAACACCGGCCTCGCGAACGCTGCCGCCGCGTTCGACAACTACGCCAAGTCCAGGCGCGGCGAGCGCAAGGGCGCCCGGATGGGCAGGCCCCGTTTCAAGTCGAAGCGGAAGGCTCGCCTGGCGTGCAAGTTCACCACCGGCACCATCCGCCTCGATGACCGGCGGCATATCGTCCTGCCCCGCCTCGGCCGGATCCGCCTCCACGAGGGCGTCCAGCCCCTCGTGGACGCGATCGCCGAAGGCGGGACGCGGATTGTGTCGGTGACGGTGCGGTTCGAGCGGGGCCGCTGGTTCGCGGTCCTGCAG